>NZ_PJAV01000098.1:0-8866 GCF_002836695.1 Pseudoalteromonas sp. 78C3 | reverse complement strand
CTTATTAAAGGATTTTTACAAATTTAAATAAATTAAAGGTTCATATACACAAAAGCACTAATAAATATTAGTGCTTTAAAAAATTATAACTTAATTTTTTAGTAAGCTATAAATAAAAAATAGTTAACCGCCCTACTGTTTCTATATCATTCCAAGAAAGTTCTAATATTTTCAATTAATACGCTTTGCTTAACTGGCTTTAACAAAAGACCGTTAAACCCAAGCTTCACGTACTTATTATCACTATTTTCGTTTTCACTAAATGTATGAGCGATAATTTTTGTTGCTGATGCGTCAGCATGCTTCCTGATTTTTAGCATTGCATCGGTGCCTGTAAATTGCGGCATTACTATATCCATTAAAATAATATCGTAAATATTTTGAGAAACCATCAATAGCGCCTCTATAGCACTTGATGCGAAATCTATTAAAATATTTTCTTCATTAAGCATTTTTCTTATTACTATTTCTATTAGTAAGTCATCATCTACTAAAAGTAGTCGTTTAGTTTTATTTATTGGCGTTACTTTAAACTCGATAACTTCTGCCATATTTTCATTAATGTTTTTCATTTATTACCCCAGCGGCTTATCTTTTTAAAATACGTGTTATTTGGTTTATTAAAACACCTTGTTTCACTGGCTTTAATAACATGTCATCAAAGCCCTGATTTACATATTTAGATTCTGTATCAGGTGTCGATGTATGCGCAATTATTTTAGTTTTAGAATTATCACTGTGTTTTTTAATTTTTAACATAGCGTCAGTTCCCGACAATTCTGGCATTACTATATCCATTAAAATAATGTCGTAACTATTTTGCGAAACCATCAACATTGCCTCTATCGCACTGCATGCGTAATCTATTATGATATTCTGATCTTTTAGCATTGCCCTAATCACAATTTCTACAAGTGGATCGTCATCAACAAGTAGTAGCGTGTTTTGTTGCTTATTAGTCACTAAACTCGCTTTTACTAAATCAGTATTTAATGAGCTACTTGGTACTTCTTGCTCGTTGCCTTTACCTTGTTTGGTTGCTATGTTTACCAACATAGAAAGTGATATCGTTGATTTATTCGCGTTACTACTTATAGTTATCGCTTTACCACCTAACATCTTAAATATTGAGATAAAAAACTTTAACTCTAATGACACGTCTTTATCATCTATAAAGCGCGTTATATCATCACCCGATATACTTTTAAGCTCAGTTATAAAGTTACTACTATCGATCAAATTACTTAATGAAAAATCGAGGTGTAAGTAATTACGTTTACTTTCATTTTTAATCTGAGCGTTAATTGAAAGCGTTGTATTATTTGATGAATCCAAAACCTCAGTCACTAACTGAATAACCAATTGAGAAATTAACTTTTCATCGCTTGCGACAGTTAATTCAGGCGTAATATTATTTTTAAGAACGATTCTTTTATTTTCAGCCTCTTTAGCTAAAATCGATATATTATTATTGATCATTTGATTTAGGTTTACGTTTTTGGCCTGAAGCTTTAACTTACCTATTTCCGATTTATTTATATTTACGAGCTGTTGAATCACACTTTCAAGCTGGTCGCACACATCAGAAATATTCCCCACATTGTTTTTAAATTCGTTAAAGCTTATTGGATCTTTAGATATTTCAATTAATGACTTTAAAGATGATAAAGGCGTTTTTAACTGACGACTAAGCCTTGTAACAAATTTTTCTTTTAATTGATTTGTCTGTTTTGATTTTTCGAGAACATCAGCGAGTAAACATTCTTTTTGATGTGCCTCTGTATCATCTCTAAAGTAGCAAACGAAACCATTAAAATCTGTATGTCTTTGTAATACAGTTATCCACTTCCCGTCTGTAAAACCTATATCTATTAATTGGTTACGATCATCATCAAGCTTATGATGTTCATGGTAGTGATTTATAATATTATGCTGCTGCGCAATACTTATCAGCTGGCTATACGATAGCTGACTGTTTTGTTTATTCACCTGTGCAAATAAAAGATTAAAAGCATTGTTGGTAATCACAGGAAATTCGTGGCTATTAAAAATAGCAAACCCATGCGGCAGTGCATCCAGAGAACTTGAAAAAAGCTCCTCTCTATTGAGTATTAACTGATTTTTTTGTTTTATTTCACTGTGTAAACGCCTTGGCAAACGTAAAAAATAATACACAAACGCGAATACACAAAAGGCGATCAGTCCTAATCTAATTAAACTGTATTTAGTTATTTGTGGTCGTACTATTTTATTCATTGGTTGCACATGCAAGCGCCAAGTAGGTGGAAAACGACTGCTTAAAGCGCTAATACTATTTTTAATTATACTCGGGTTTACTTCTCCTTGTTTTCCTAAAGTAAACTGTGGTGTTGCTATAAAAACGTTATAATTTTCAGTGTTTAATTTGCCAATAACGGCTTTTAAAAACTTACTTAAATCAAATGCTGTAAGTGTATAAATAGAGCCTTGTTTTATTTTTATTTCAGAAATTAAGAAAGCCGTATCAGCAACCGTAAATACTTCTACTGCTTGTTTGTTCGCTCTTTTATTGAATTTTTCTAACCAGTTTGTAAACCCATACGCGGCTAAATCAAAATTATTTTTTGACCAAAGTGCAAGCTGGTTATACTCAGAATCAAACACAACATACCCTTTATAAGTTAAACTTTGTGAAACCTGACTCTGTACTAAATTATTAAGTTGTTCTTTTGTATAGCTATTTTGGCTTTGTAAAAAACCTGCGATAACTAAATCTTTTTGCGATATATATAATCCTTGATTATCAAATCGCTCTAAAGCATTAAATAACGTTTTACGTAATTGCTGAGTTTGTTCATTGTAATTACTTTGCAGCTCCTTTTTTTCTATAGTATAAAGAAGTAATGCAGTGAATGAGCATAATACTAATGCAATTAAGAATGCGACGGGCGCTAAACTAAATACATGAATATACTTTTCCCCATAATTCTTTTTCGCAGGATTAGTACTTTGATTACTTACTGAATCTGAATTTTTATTTAACTGTGTCTGCAATAATTGAGCAAATGAAATAAACTGATCTTTTTGTGAACCTATTAATGTTTTAGGTGCTAAATCGGCCATCAGCACTACGCCTATCAATTTATTAGTGACACTATAAATTGGATATTGTGCATAAAAACGAATTAATTTGTGAGTGTTGTTTGATACATCATCAAAAAAAGTATCTTCAAATAAATATAGTTTTTCTTGTGTGCAGCGTTGTTGATAGCTTAATAACTCATTTTCGGCGCTTTCTTTATCGTTGCAGGTTATTAACTGCTCTGAATAAACTTCTCTAAAATCGATAAATTTAACAATTGGAACGTCATAAAATTGTTTTAGTAGCGTTAGCGTTTCTTTAATTTCTGTTGATATTTCATCAGTTGGTGTATCTGCTAAATTAGCATGTGAGGTAAATATATTTGAGGCGTTCATTGACGTTCTCCTTCCCCTTTTGGGGGAGTATGTATCCACGTTGTACTGTTTTGGCCGCTATGTACGGGCAGTAAAACTTTAAATGGTGGTGTTAAGCTACTAAGTGCAGGTTCGCCTGTGGTGATATTAATTACTTGTTCTGCATTAACTAAATTAAGTGATGTTTTGCAATATGTAATGCCTGGCTCAATTCCTATTAAGCTCAGTGTTTCACTAATGATAAGGTTATTTACTAAATCGATCCCGACCAGCTCAAATGTAGTTTGTAAAATAGTGAAGACGAGTGTCTCTACAATGTTTTCATCTTCTTCTAAGCGTGTACCTTCTGGGCAGCATATTGTACCAAGCTCTATATCAACGTTTGTGCCTATACCTACTAATGAAAGTGCATTAAGGGCTGTATTTAAAAGCGGTTCTACCTGAGGTAAATATAAATCAAGTATGTCACCTTGCGATTCGTACCCTGTTTGGCATGTATCACACGATTGCGATAAACCTTGATCGCTTGTACCTAAAAGTGGATTTCCTAAAGCTGTTACTCCAACTAAACAACTGCTGTCGGCCGGTTGTTTATCTATTTCAAAGCTTTCACAAGGTGAGCCTGTTACTACTTTTTGCGATACATAACGAGATAGAATTTGTTCACTATTAGCAGGGCATTGTTGTGGCGTACTTTTTAATAACTGACCAATAACGGTGTTACCTAACTGCCCTATTGCATAATTTGGACCTTGCTGCAGCGCATTTATATAACTTACATTACCGGTATTATTTAACTTGCTGACACCTTGGCTGTCGGTTGCTTCATCGCTTAAGCCCTTTAAACACGGGTTACCTTGGCAATTTGGAGCATCGTAATAAACAGCTTCTCGCGAGGTAAACCTATCATCTCTTATGCCTATTAATGCCCTGTACGTGTTGTTTGCTCCACGGTCTGTATAAAAAATGAGTGGTGCTTGATGCTCATCAAAACTTACTGCAATACCGAGTGGTCTATTATTAGCATCAACTACAGTAATTTGATTATCTACCTTAGTTTGGTGGCGCTTAATAAGGGCATCCCTTACTAAAATCACCCCACCAATTGAGCCAATAATTAAAATAGTTATAATTAATATAAGCTCAATAGTAAGTATGTACCCTTGTTGATAATGCTTTTTCATATCAGGCTCCTATAACACTTCTACAAGCATTTTAAGTACGTTCATTACTTGTAATGCTGCGGGAAAAAACACCAATACCAAAAACATCGGAAAACAAATTAAGATAATGGGAAAGGTTGTGTGCATCGCTTTTTTGTTTACTTTTTTAGCGAGTAAAATGTTCTTTTTTAGAGCTAGGCCTTCAAGTTGAGCCTCTACTGCTTGGATAAGTGGCGTACCAAGTTTTGACCCTATTAACATTAAGTTGGCGAGTTTTTTAATTCCTAATACGCCAGTTCGTTCAAAAAGTGAATTAAATGCAAATTCACGATCTTTACCTGCGCTTAGTTCGAATAAAAATAACTTTAGCTCTTTGTATAATGGGTGTTTTTGACTTAATCCATGATCAACCGCCAGTGCAAATGAGCGCTCTAGTGAAAATCCAGCGCGCATGTAAACCAGTAACACCCGTAAAAAAAACTCTAAGCTATTATTTATAACGGTTTTACGTTGATTTTTACGTAATAAAAACCAGCATTCGGGTGCAAAAAAACACATAAAACACAGTAATAATTTAATCGATTGGCTCAGCTCATAACCTGTTAGTTCTATAACCGTAAATGCACTAAAAGTAGCAGCCACTTTGAAGCAGTACAGGCTTATTAATATTTTATTAATTTGAATCCCTGCTTGTCTTAGTTGACGTTTAGAGATGATGATTAGCGGATACCAATTAATGTTTTTAGTATCGGGTTTATCTAATTCGACTTTAAGAGATTGCCTATGAATATGGATAAATGAGCCCATACTTACTAAAAGTCCGATAAGTAAAAGTATATCAATCATAATGTTACCCTTAAGCTAAGGCGTAGCCATAAAAAACCAAATAGCTGACAAAGAAGCGCAACCGTTATAAATGCAATCCCATTAGGATCGTTTAATAATGGTTCAAACCAGGTTGGATCGGTATAGCTAAATAAAGGAATTAGTGCGTAAGGTAAAAAACCACTAAATACAGCAGCGTACTTAGTACCCGAAAGCTTAGCTTTTAGCTGTTGGCGGTCGAGGGTCCGAAGCGACATCATGTTGCATACGCTTTTTAGCATATCGGTTAAATCACACTGGCTTTGTGTATGTGTAATGATGCTATGAGCAAACAATCTTACGGTTTCGCAGTTGTATCTTTCAATTAAAGGGGCAAACGACGTTTCGGCATCACTACCCATGCTCATGCGTTGTATTAGTAAGGTGCTTTGTTTTTTTATATATGGGTCTGCATGTTCATCAGCAAACTGCATTGATTGCTGTAGCGATAACCCTGTGCTTAAACACGATTGTACGGTTTCAATAAATTCTAAAAAATGATGCTCAAATTTTGCTAATTTATAATGAGCCAAGTCAATCACAGTTATAAAACAGGTTACAAAAACCACGATTGAAATAATAAACGCGCTGGTTGATGCCTCTGGGTAATATAATTTAGCTAAAAACCATGAGCTACTAGAGAGCGAGCACGCCATGCTTATAAACCAGGCGTTACTTATGTTTAAGCCTAGCACTCGTAGTGACAAAGTAAGGACGTCTTTTTCTTCTAAAATATCTACTTTTTTAGTGCCTTGGCTGCTTTTATTTTTAGCATACAAAGAAACCAACACACTAGTTGCAAGTACAAAGGTTATAACCGCCGCTATAGCTAATAAATAATCAAGTTTAGTCATTGTTAGCCTCCGGGTTATTGTGCAGTAATGCTTTTAATTCTTGTGCATTTGCCCCTTGGCCTTTCATAAACTCAATAACACTCGAGGTATTTATTAACTCACTTTGTACAGGCTCTGCTTCGTTAATACTATATAGCGGGCTAAAATGTGCGCCGCCATTAACACGCTTAATTTCACCAATACTTTTTAGAGTTCGGGTGCCATTAGTTGAGCGAGAAACATGCACTATAAGTTGAATACTCGACGCGATTAGCGAACTTGTATGGGTATCGCTCAGTTGTGCATTGTGTAATTGCACTAAGGTAGATAAACGAATAACGGCATCATTTGCGCTGTTAGCATGTATGGTCGTCATCGAACCTTGGTGACCACAGTTCATTGCTTGGAGCATATCGATTACTTCGCCAGAGCGTACCTCTCCAACAAGTATTCTATCTGCGCGCATTCTAAGGGCTGCTTTTACTAAATCTCTTAGGCTTACTGCACCTTTACCATCGCTGTTTGTGTCGTGGGCTTCCAATTGCACAACATGGTTGTGATGCAAATTAAGCTCAGCGCTTTCTTCAATGGTTACAACACGTTCATTTGGATTAATTGAGTTGGCAAGTACGTTTAATAATGACGTTTTACCAGCCCCCGCATTGCCACACACTAAAATATTAACGCCTGTTTTAACTGCACTTTTTAAAAACGATAAGATGTTTTTATCTAAAAAATGATTATTAACTAAAAAGTCATCGTTTATTTTTTTATGATTAAACTTACGAATCGATACAATCGCGGCGCTGGTACACGCAGGCGGTACAATAATATGAACACGGCTACCATCTTTTAGTTTGCCATCAACAATTGGCATAAGCGCATTGACTTGTCGACCACAGCCATCAAGTAAGCGATCAACAAATCGGCGTAAATGGCGTTCGTCATCAAACTTACTGGCAGTGCAAAGTAGTTTGCCTTGTTTATCAATCCATATATCTTGCGTGTCGTTTATTAAAATATCACTAACCTGATCGTCCAGCATAAACTGTGCAATAGGACCCAGACCCTGAATTTCATCAAATACAGCCTGAACAACCTGCTCTTGTTGGTATTGATTAAATGAAGATTGATTAAATTGTGGAATTTCACTGCACAATGCAGAGATTTTTTCGAGAACATTACTTGATAAAAGCGCGGTTGGTTCTTGTTCGTACTCTTCGATAACGGCATCGTGCAATAGCTTTTTAAGCTCTTCAAAGGTACTTAAACTGGTTTGAACTTCTTCATGTTTGCTTGATAAATTAAACATAAAAACTCACTTAGCTACATATACAGCTTCATTTTTAACGCCTTTAACCACTTCGATTGTGCGACTGGTTTGTAAGCGTGAAAAGTTTTGCAAACGACCTTGTTCAATGTCATAAGCGCTATGCACAATAATTGAAACTTTGTCGGCGTTATCTATACCCGCCAACGAATAAACATCTTTTGGAAGTACCGCAAGGACTAATGAAACACCGCCCGCAGCGGAGTTAGACTCTTTAGCTAAATTATCCATTACGCCACTTTTAGCGGCTTGCGATTTAGGACCTTTTGAAACACCAATCAACTGTACATCACGGGCAACTGTTCTTACTAAGCGATTAGTTTTAGCGACTATGTCGAGTCGGTCACCTTTGTGTATGCGCGAAAGCGGAATATCTAAGGTGTTTAGTTTTAAAGTATATAAAACACGCCCTGCCGGAATGGCTTCTGATAAATTTTGGCTTTTTTCTCTAATAAAATCGGTGTCGAATAAGGGTTGTTCAACCATTTTATTAGTTGCTAATTTTTGACCTATTAATGCACGCGGATTTTGAACGCTCAGTGCAATATTTGAATAGTTACTTGGATCTATACTCTTTTGCTCTACATCGTGAACGGTTACAGTTTGGCCGGCAGACATATTTTTGTTTACTACCCAAGCTGTTACGCTATTTTCATCGTTTACCTGTCTAATACCCAAAGCCGAAGCTAACATGCCAGAGGTGATGAGTAATATGAGAGCCGCAGTGGTTGCGCCTTTGTTACTTTTACTTTTCATAATATTCCTCCAGAGTAACTTTCACTGCCACACTTTTTGTGGCAGTGAGCCTTAAGCTTGGTATTCAAACCTGCTTGCCTTATATTGGGTACCTTGCGTTAGTTACCTTGTGAGCCGCCTGCCGTTGTACGCGTTGCAGCATCACCACTTGGTGTTGCACTAACAAGTGCGGCACTTTCACTAAAGTCTGATGCAACAAAAGTGAATGAACTACCATCGCCTGCGTACACATCAACTGAATCTACAAACCCAGAACCAGACACTTCAGCTGTGCCTTCGGCGTTAATCATGCCGTCAAATACATAGCTTTGGTCAAGTGAGCCAATTGCTTCAGCTACATCTTCAAGTTCGCTGGTTACCGAGTCACGTAATGTAGATAAACCAATTACAAGTGCCGCTACCATTGAAGTAGAAAGAATGATTAGCTCTGACGTTAGTACAAAACCTTTTTGCTTTTTGCTATTTAAGTTATGTTTAATAGTTTT
>NZ_PJAV01000097.1:0-9331 GCF_002836695.1 Pseudoalteromonas sp. 78C3 | reverse complement strand
TGTAGATAAAGAAGGTAATTGTAGAAATAACCCCCAAATTTTTAGTGGTTAAATCTATAAACCTTATATTTTTATTATCTTTCATCTAATCAGTTCGGGTTGATTTTATATATTTAGCCTACCTAAGAGATTCCTTTTGGTCAAACGCAGAGTAATACCCAGATTAAAGCAGTGCTTGCTCGGTTGTTATTTATAATACTGCCAAGAATAAATTGAGTCCGAGGGTCTAACCTTATTAGCTAAGAAATGTAATATGACTTTGGCCTTAAGGCTATGCATAGATTTCGGGCTAAAGCCCGACGCGCCAGCAAGCTAGGCGCCTACAGTAAACACTACATATAACTAGCTTTGTGTGTGCTCATTGTATTGGAGATCCGTTGGGTTTCGTGTCACTCAACCCAACCTATGCAGCTATAAACATGAGCCTAGCGCTAAATAAATCACTGTTAATGATTACGGCTTTAAAAGTCGCTTTTCTGGATTGTTTAAGTACTTTAAGCCAATGGTAACTATGCGTGTATGCACCATTGTTATAACGCGTATTTGCACATTACCAATAACAACAATATCGCCTTTACTGACTTCTCCTGAAAGCTTTTGGTTGATCACTTCTTCCAAGCTTATCTCTTCTGGGGCGTCTATTTGCATGTGATAAGAGTAAAATATATCGCCTACCAACGTTACCCCTTTCACTTTAAGTTCGTTGTGCGCTAAATGGCTATCTTGATGGTTTGTTTTATCGGTTGCTGTAAAAACTAAATCAACAAAAGGTCTGTTATCTGGTTTTAAAACAACAAATAAGTGATCGTTTGGTTTTAACTTAGTTGAGCCTCGTGGCGGTATGATTGACGGACCCCGTGTGATCATAGCAACAACTACACTCTCAGGAAGTGCGGCATGTGACAAGCTGCGCCCAGAAACCCGAGAAACGTCACTTAAGGTGTATTCTACAATTTCTATATCAATATCGTTTAGTGCTGTAATTTCGAGCGTTGCAGCGGCTAGGTCGGGCGGCGGCTCTACTAAATTTAGTTTTTTAGCCATCCAAGGCATTGTTGAGCCCTGTAACGTGGCTGAAATTAACACCACGAAAAAAACAACATTAAAAATAAGTTCAGCCCCTGAAAGGCCAAATAGTAATGGGAATATAGCTAAAATAATGGGTACTGAGCCTCTAAGGCCAACCCAAGATACAAATAAGGTTTCGCGATTATTAAAGCCAAACAGTTTTAAAATAGGCGCTACAGCTAATGGGCGAGCAACAAAAATGAGTGCCAGTGCAATAAGCAGTCCTTCTAACCATACATCAACCAACGACGATGGGTTTATAAGGAGTCCTAATACAACAAACATGGTTATTTGCCCAAGCCATGCTAAGCCGTCATGAAACAGAAAAATACCGCGTTTATATACAAATTTACTGTTACCTAAAATCACGCCTGTTATAAATACAGCTAAAAACCCACTGCCGCCGAGCGTTGCAGAAAGGCCAAATGAAAGCAGTCCAAATGCGGTTACCATCACTAAATACAAACCCGATGCATTTAGTTTAATTCGATTAATAAACCAAACCGATATTTTACCAATTAAAAGACCACAAATAGCGCCAACACCCATTTGTTGAGCAAATAACTGTAGTAAACCCAGCCCTACTGGCATGTCATTAACGAGCATTTCGAGCAAACCAACCGTTAGAAAAATAGCCATTGGATCGTTCGAGGCACTTTCTATTTCAAGGGTCGATTTAAGCTTTTTATTTAAGTGAATGCCCGCACTTCGTAAAAGTGCAAACACGGCTGCAGCATCTGTAGAGCCAACAATGGCGCCCAGTAATACACCTTGTAATATGGGTAGGTCTAAAATATAAGTGGCCACAAGGCCTGTAATTACAGCGGTAAATAACACACCGATGGTTGCTAAAGCAGACGCGGGTTTCCACACTTGTTTAATTGAACTGGTGGGCGTTTGTAAGCCACCATCAAATAGAATAATAGCAAGCGCAAGAGTACCTAAAGCATGTGCGGCCTCTGCATTGTCGAATGAAATACCTGCAATACCGTCTTCACCTGCGAGCATACCTACAAGTAAAAATAGCACCAGTACAGGTAAGCCAACGCGTGCAGATAACTTGCTCGAGATCACTCCTAGTAAAATTAATATGGCACTAACGAGAATGATATTATCAATTGCAAACATAGTGTGGATTTACAGCCTTATATGAGTTGAAAAGTAAGAATTGCCAGCTATCAAAAAGCTTAAAGCTCATGCTATACAATAACCTAAAAAATATAAATACGGGTACTTAAGTCTATAATTAAATAGTTTTTCTAATAATTATAGAGCCTTTGAGTTTGATATTGCTTGGCTCTATATTAATTAGCTTTATTTATTTTGAAAACAAAAAAGCCTGCGATTAAGCAGGCTTTTGAGTATTTAAATAATCAAATTTTATAAAACAATAATGCTTGTTACTAAGTACGCTAAAAACGTAAGGCCACCACCAAATAAGGCATACGGTAGCTGCGTTTTAACGTGGGTGAGTAAGTCACACCCCGATGCAATAGCCGATACAGCGCTAGTGTCGGATATAGGCGAGCAATGATCGCCAAATATACCACCACCCAAAATAGCACCAACAACAAGCGATGGCGGTAAACCTAGCGCTTGAATAAGTGGCACGCCAATTGGGATTAATATGGCAAACGTGCCCCACGATGTACCCGTAGTAAACGACATAACTGCGCCGGTTAAAAACAGCACCGGTACGATTAAGTAAATAGGTAGGTAGTCGCCAACAAGCGACGCTACAAATACGCCAGTACCCAATTCTTTTAAGCTTGCGCCAAGTGTAAGCGAAAGCAGTACAATGGCGACCAGTGGCATTAATTCGCCCATACCTTTAAAACCGGTATCAACTAATTGATGATGGGTAAATTTACGTGAGCCAATCATTAAAAAGTAAGCGACAACAATGGCTAAAACCGTTGCATATAATACTGATTTAGAGCCGCTGCCCTCGGCTAATACACCATTACCGGTGTAATACATAAAGCCAACCATGCTGGTAATAAGCGTAATAAGCGGGATTAACATGTAACGCGCTTTAGAGCCTTTTACTTCTTCTTTTAAGTCAGTTGTTTGAAGCTCTAGTTTTTCTTCGGCTTCTTTCATCGGGCCATGCACTTTATCAAACGCGATGGTATAAAAAACAATGGCAAGGGTAATTATGGCGTAAAAGTTATACCCAACGCTGCCCCACAACACCGATACAGCCGACTCACCTAGCTCGTAGTTACCTAATAAACCAAGTACAAACGCACCCCAGCCATTAAGCAGAATTAAAATACACACTGGCGCACTGGTGCTATCAATAATGTAGGCTAGACGCGCTCGGCTCATTTTAAATTTGTCGAATAAGCCACGCGATAAAATACCTGAGGTAAGTACGCTCAAATTAGATTCTATAAACACTGCAATGCCGGTAAACATGGTTAAAAAGCCCACTTGGCGCTTACTTTTTGCAATACCTTTGTTCATTAACATATTAACCGTTGCTGCAACGCCGCCAGATTCGCGAATGTAGGCAAGCAGTGCACCAATTAAAATACTAAATATTAATATGCGTGTATTACCTGGCGAGCTGGCAACCGAAATAATACGTTCAATGGTATTTAAAAAAGTGTCAAACAAGCTATTACCTTCGCCCTGAAGGGCAAGTAAAAACTCAGAAGAAGCAACAGCAACAAGTAGCGCCATAATCACTTCTTTTCGCCAAAACACGATAGCAATCGCAATTAGCGGCGGTAAAATAGAATACCAATGCATAAAAAGTTAACCTTAATTATTAGCGAGTAAACCTCGCTTTGTACGCGTTTTAACGCTTATTTGTTAAGCCTAACAACATAAACCGGCTTAGTTTTATAGACCGCTTAGCTTAATGGATTGGCTTACTCAAGTCACCTGTAAATAAATCACTTAAGGTGGCACGGTTAGTACGTTTTAACCTATACGATAGCTTATTGATTTAGTAACGCTTCATAAATAAGCGACACCACCGATCCGTACTGTGCGGTTTCAAATTGTTTACCTGTAAATTCGTAACGTTTTAGCGAGCCTTTAATTGCACTATGGCGAGCATTAGTAAGTAAAACAATAGCCAAGTCGTAAGCGGGGTCGATTACGGTCACTGTACCCGTCCAACCTGTGTGGCCATAAGCCTGCGCGCTTGCATAAGGGCCAAAGTGCCAGCGCCTTGCTTGATTATTACCAGCAAACCTAAAGCCAAGCCCGTAAGTTTCGTCGCTGCTTTGCGGCGTTAAAAATTGCGCTAAGGCGCTTGTACTAAATAATTGTTGGTCGCCGTAGCCACCATTATTTAGTAATAGCTGGCAAAGCACGGCTAAGTCGTGAGCATTACTAAATAATCCTGCATGCCCTGCTACGCCATCAAGAGAATAGTAAGCGCGCTCATCGTGCACTTGTCCTTGTAAAACCCCAGTTCGAACATTATCAAACTTAATGCGCCCGTCTCGTGTGTTGCCGCTAAGCTCAGTGGCTGCAAATTGCTGTGGCTTAAAGCCTTTTTTAAGTGGATTAAATAACGTGTTAGTTAATTTTAGTGGCGCATACACTTGCTGCTCTAGGTATTCGTCAAGGGGCTGCCCTGTAATGCGCTCAATTAGTACGCCTAAAATCATGTAATCAATATCTGAGTAAACATGCTGCCCAGATGATTTACTACTAAAAGGCACGCTGGTAAGTAATAGCTGTTTGGTGGTTTTACTGTTTTGCGAATAAAACGCGTCGCCATTGCTGCCATCTTTACGGTGAAAGTCAAATACTGGCGGGTATCCGGCGCTGTGAGTGAGTAAGTCTTTTACTGTGCGCTTTGCTCGCCCTTCGCCTTTATATTCGCTTAGGTAGCTTTGCACGGGTTTATTAATATTTAACAGCCCTTCGCTTACTAATTTCATAAGTGCAAAGTTGGTGGCAAATATTTTGGTGTTTGAGGCAAGATCAAACAAGGTATTAGTTTGCATGGGCTCTGGACGAAGTAGCATTAAATCACTTTGCTGATATTGCTTTGCATCGCCATAGGCGGTTAATTTTATTAGCTCACCATTTTTAACAACGGCCAACACAGCCCCAGGAAAACCCGCTTTTATATCGCGTTCGATTAATGTATCTACTTCACTAAAATCTACGTGCTTTATTGGCTCATCGCTTAAAGTAGAAAATGCAAAACGTAGCGTTAAACTTGCACCAACAGGAAGAATATTTTCAACTTTAAAAGTATTAACACCATTGTGAGTATTTTTTGCCAAACTGTAATTGTATAGAGTGTTGGCGCTCAGTTGGCTAACGTCGAGCTTTTGATTATTAATATAAATATCGGCGCTTTGTGCGTTGTGGTTTTGTATTAATAATTGCCCGCGCCCTTTGTAAGCTTTAAACGTTCCTCGGTTATTTACATAAAACCGGCTACTTGGATTTACCTCAGGAAACGTTACAACCACTTGTGCATTAGGCAGCTCTACAAGTTGGCTCTTTGTAAGTGGTAGCACCGAGCGAATAGGCTCAGGTGGTGTACTACAACCCACAACAATAAGGCTTAACGCTGCTATAAATACTTTTTTTATATAACCACACCTTTGATTTTTTAAAGCAATAAACATGCTTAGCCCTTATTTATATAGCAAGTAAGGCGCTCTTTGCGCTTTAAATTGCGCAAGCCCCGCCTGCCAGCTTTGTTTTATTTTCGCTTCTGATTGCCCTGCTTCAATAGCTAAGCGCAATTTATTAGTACCCGCTAGTTTATCCATAAAGTCAGCGCGCTCAAAAAACGAGATGTTGCTTTTACTAAGCTCCGTGTACGCATTTATTAAGTAAGTTAAATTTAGGCCTGTGGTGTTTGCTTGTCTTAAATCGAGCCCTTGTACGGTTTGGTTTTTAAATTTAGGGTTTAAAGCAGCCCCTTTAATTGCACGCGGTGTAAAATTAAAATCACCTAATGCAACTGGCGAATAGCCAATTACTTGAAATGCAAAGTCGGTGCCTCTACCAATACTGATAGGTGTTGCTTCAAAAAAGCAAAGTGATGGGTAAAGTGCAATGGCTTGATCGTTAGGTAAATTAGGGCTGGGTTTTACAGGCAAGCTGTATGTACTTTTGCGAGTGTAATGATCAACAGGGATCACCGTTAATTTTAAATCGGGCGCTTTATTGATCCAGCCCTCGCCCTTGATCATTTTGGCAAGTTCGCCAACGGTCATACCGTGTAAAACAGGTATTGGGTGCATGCCTACAAACGATTTAAATTCTGGCTCTAATATTGGCCCATCAACGTAGGCAATATTTGGGTTGGGTCTGTCGAGTACTAAAAATTCTATCCCCTGCTCTGCAGCGGCTTCCATCATGTAGTGCATAGAGCTTATGTAAGTATAAAAACGCACTCCGACATCTTGAATGTCAAAAATAATCACATCAACATCAGCTAAAGCAGCTCGGCTTGGTTTTTTATTTTTACCGTAAATAGAAATAAGCGGAATACCGGTTTTGCTATCAACGGCATTTTTTACATGCGCGCCCGCATCGTGATCGCCGCGAAAGCCATGCTCAGGTGCAAAAATTTTAGTTATGTTTATGCTTTTAGCCAGCAGAGCATCTACTAAGTGAGTTTGCCCTATAATTGATGTTTGATTGACTACTAGCCCTACACGTTTATTTTTTAACTGCGGTAAATATTTAGCATATTGCTGCGCACCTACCACAAGTGAGTTATTGGCTTTGTTGGCTTGTGCGCTGGAAATAAAAATAGCGCTAAAAATAAAAAATAACGTAATAAATAGGGCTTTAAACATACTGCAATATCCTTTTAAACAAGGCGTTTAAAATAACATAGGTAATATTAAAGAGCAGCTTTAGAAAAGGTTAAGTGGGCTTAGATATAGTGATTAGAAGCTGGCGCTTCTCACGCGAGCAAGCTCAGCGTCTACAACGAATAAATAAAACTCGGAGTTTAGATTTAAAGATTAGAGCTAGTTTCACTTGAAAATACCACCTCTCATTTTAAGCTTAAAGACCGTATTTAACCTTCTTAGAGCTAAACGCTTCTAGTTATTTAATTTCTTGGTCAATGAACCACTTAAAGATCTATTCCACAAAGAGAAGCAAAAGAGAAGTAAATGAGAAGACATAAGCCCGGGTTTATTAGTTTAGCTTAGCTTTATTACTACCTCTAAAAGCGCAGCGCCTCTTAACCTCTTCGTGAATAAATTACTTATTTCTGGCGTTGCCAATGAATAAAATCTTATAAATTATACTTTGAGGGGGGAATAGAAGCTGTCGCTTCCCACGCGAGCAAGCTCAGCGTCTACAACGGATAAATAAACTCGGAGTTTGGATTTAAAGATTAGGGTTGGTTTTACTTGTAGGCGTGCAGCTTGCTGACGCGACGAGCAAAGCTCGTAAATGTATTGTGCTGTGAGTTTATTCAATTAGAAGCTGGTGCTTCTCACGCGAGCAAGCTCAGCGTCTACAACGAATGAATAAACTCGGAGTTTGAATTTAAGGATTAGGGTTGGTCTTACTTGTAGGCGTGCAGCTTGCTGACGCGACGAGCGAAGCTCGTAAATAAAGTATCAGTTATATCAGTGGTAAGTAATTAGAAGCTAGCGCTTCTCACGCGAGCAAGCTCAGCGTCTACAACGGATGAATAAAACTCGGAGTTTAGATTTAAAGATTAGAGCTGTTTCTACTTATAGGCGTGCAGCTTGCTGACGCGACGAGCAAAGCTCGTAAATAAAGCATCAGTTATATCTGTGGTAAGTAATTAGAAGCTAGCGCTTCTCACGCGAGCAAGCTCAGCGTCTACAACGAATGAATAAGCTCGGAGTTTAGATTTAAAGATTAGGGCTGGTTTTACTTGTAGGCGTGCAGCTTGCTGACGCGACGAGCAAAGCTCGTAAATAAAGTATCAGTAATTAGAAGCTAGCGCTTCTCACGCGAGCAAGCTCAGCGTCTACAACGGATAAATAAACTCGGAGTTTAGATTTAAAGATTAGGGCTGGTTTTACTTGTAGGCGTGCAGCTTGCTGACGCGATGAGCAACGCTCGTAAATAAAGTATCAGTGATTAGAAGCTTCCGCTTCTCACGCGAGCAAGCTCTGCGGCTACAGGAGTGGTAGTATACATTTCACTTTATTTCAGGCACAAAAAAACCGACTTAATGTCGGCTTGTTTATGAAAGTGGTGGGCGCAGGAGGATTCGAACCTCCGACCGCTCGGTTCGTAGCCGAGTACTCTATCCAGCTGAGCTATGCACCCACTTTCATAGATTGCTTATTTAAACTCTAAGCAGAGCGTATAAATTCAGACATAAAAAAACCGATTTCCATCGGTTTATTTTTCTTACACTTAAAAGTGTATGAAAACATGAAAGTGGTGGGCGCAGGAGGATTCGAACCTCCGACCGCTCGGTTCGTAGCCGAGTACTCTATCCAGCTGAGCTATGCACCCACTTTCATTTTTACTATTACTTGTTTTTACTCTAAGTGAGAGTCTATAAAGTGGTGGGCGCAGGAGGATTCGAACCTCCGACCGCTCGGTTCGTAGCCGAGTACTCTATCCAGCTGAGCTATGCACCCACTTTATAGTTTACTTATTTTAACTCTAAGTAGAGCTTTTGCTTATTTAGACTCTAAGCAGAGTTATTAAAGCATGGTGGGCGCAGGAGGATTCGAACCTCCGACCGCTCGGTTCGTAGCCGAGTACTCTATCCAGCTGAGCTATGCACCCATACTTTAAAACTTTACAAAACACGCCATTAAAAGAAATGGTGGAGAGGGAGGGATTCGAACCCTCGATAGAGCTACAAACTCTATACTCCCTTAGCAGGGGAGCTCCTTCGGCCACTCGGACACCTCTCCGTCTTGTGGGGCGTATAATAAAGATTTCAGAAAATATGTCAAACACTTTTCTACCAAAAACGACTATATGGTTATAGATTGCACATATGCTTGGTTTAAAAGTGTAATTAGTTTGAAATTTAAGCGGGTTACGTATTTTTATTTGAAGGATTAACACCTAGCACAGGAACTAAGTCATCAGTTAACTGAGCCAAATACTGTTCTTGGTAACCTAATTGTTGAAATTCAGCAATACAAGCACGGTAGTAAGCATTTCTTTCTTGCTCTGATGTGCATTCTTCTGATAAATCATCTACTCGTTTGTCTTTCATACTATTATTCTAAGTCCTTTAAGAATCTATATTTAACTGCTAAATACCAAGCAGTGTAAATTTCGTGCGTATTCTAGCTAAAACCTTTACATA
>NZ_PJAV01000096.1:0-9375 GCF_002836695.1 Pseudoalteromonas sp. 78C3 | reverse complement strand
TAACTGGTGGTTTTTTCTTGCCTAAAATAAAATCCCTCGCCTTAGATTATATAAAAAGGTACACCCCTCAAAGTAGCTCAACTTTACTTGTTGATATACTCGCAAATTAAATATATCTTGATGTACATAAACTTATTATATTCTAATTGAAAGACCAACCCAGCTAGGAGAACAGTTATGCTGACGCGTGTAGAAAAAGCTCAACAAAAATGGGGTGGTAGCCACACAGTAATTGATAAATGGCTAAACGAACGCCAAGACCTTATTGTACTTTATTGCAAAATTGCAGGTTTTACGCCGTACGAAAAACAAGATCAAGCATTGCCAGAGCCAAAACTAATTGAATCATTTTGCCAACTTTTAATGGATTACCTATCTGCGGGCCATTTTGAAGTGTATGACGATATAGCAAAAGCATGTGAAAAAAAGGGCTTACAGAGCCAAGAGCTTGCAAACTCTATTTACCCGCGTATTTCCAGTACAACCGACATAGCGTTAGATTTTAATGATAAGTACGCTGAAGTAGACAAAGAAGACTTGTTAAAGGGTTTTGATGATGACTTGTCTGTTATTGGTGAGGCATTAGAAGCACGCTTTGCACTTGAAGATGAGCTTATTGATAACTTGTTTTCTAATCACGCAAACTAATATGTTATTTACGCATATTAAAAAAGGGACCTAAGGTCCCTTTTTGCATTTACACAATAAACTTATTATTGTGCTGGTGCTTCTTCATTTTGAATTTCAAGTAATTCAACTTCAAATACAAGTGTTGAATTAGCTGGAATCTTACCTAAGTCACGGTCGCCGTAAGCAAGTTCTGAAGGAATAGTGAACTTGTACTTAGAACCCACTGACATAAGTTGTAAACCTTCAGTCCAACCAGCAATTACGCGGTTAAGAGGGAAAGTTGTAGGTTCGTTACGTGCATATGAGCTATCAAACTCAGTACCGTCTAATAAAGTACCTTTGTAGTGTACTTTAACTACATCAGTTGCTACTGGCTTTTCGCCATCGCCTTCGCTAAGTACTTCATACTGCAGGCCAGACTCAGTTACTGTAACGCCTTCTTTTTTAGCGTTGTCAGCTAGGTATTTAACACCCGCTTCTTTGCTTTTTTCAGACTCTACTTTTGCTTTTTCTTCTTGCTTAGTGCGTACTGATGTATCTAGTTCAGTTAATACTTCGCGAATTTTTTCTTCGTCAATTTTTGCATTACCAGCAAGTGCATCTTCAAAACCACGGATTAGAAGTGCTTGGTCTAGTTCAATACCAATTTCTGTTTTGTCTGCTAAGTCTTTATTTAAAAAGTTACCTACAGATGCACCAATACCGTATGCTTGTTGCTGTTCTACAGTGTCTAATTTAACTTCAGCTTGTTCTTTTTTTGTTTCTTGATTACAAGCTGTAAGCGCTAAAACTGACGCTGCAATCAATGACAATCTAATCGTCTTTTTCATTTTAAATCTCCGACACACTTTGCAGTTGTCATTTTAATGTATTATTACTAGTTAAAGATTAACGGCCCACATGATAGGCTGCTTGTTTAATGACTAAATTCCACATTGTTAGCTAAACTAAAAACATATCCAGTGATTAGACAAACAACCTAGGCATTTAACGCGTCCTAGTCTAACCTCTCAGTCACTAAGAGTTAAGGGGAAATACCTGTAATATGTCGATATTTCGTACTTTTTTAATCGTATTTAGCTGTTTTTTAGCCATCGCCTGTACCGATAAAAAACAACACGCTGTAGCAAGTTACGAACATGCTGCACAAGGTGCGTTTTCATCAACACTTTCAAACGATGGTAAATACAGTTTGATCTCCTCTATCAACCATGGGGTCGCCCTGTGGGATAATCAACAGCAGGTACTAAAATACCAATGGTTTCAGCAGCAAGATCAAGACAGTTTGGTATACGCCGTTGCTATTGCTTTTGATAACAGCGTGGCTGTTACCGCCGAAAAAACCACGTTTGCTGTGTGGGATATAGCCACAGGCAAAAATAAAGGTTATTACAAAATACAAAAAGCCAGTATTCGCGATATTGCTATTAGCAATCAAGGCCGTAGTGTTTTATACGGCCGTAGCGACGGCGTTGTCGTATTTGTAAACCTAGAAACCGGACGTCGTATTGAGTTTTTAGGTCATCAAGATAAAGTTAACACCGTTGACCTATCACCTAACGGACGCTACGCCTTAAGTGGTTCTAACGATTATGTTGCTTACTTTTGGGATACACGTACAGGGCAAGTAATTCATCGTTTTAATCACCCAACGCGTGTTACCCAAGTGACGCTCGATCCACAAGGTCGCTATGCGTTTACGGCCGATAGTATGGCACAAGCAAATGTATGGAAGCTGACTACAGGTGATCTTGTGAGTAAACTGAAGTATATTGCGCGTCAGAAAATTTTTACTGCTGTGCGTTTTAACGAACAAGGCACTTTGCTTGCAACCGGCTCACCAAATAAGCGCGTAGATTTGTGGCAAATACCAAGCGGTGAAAAAATTCAAACTTGGCAGGTTACCCCGCGCGAAGGCAGTAAGCCTAAATCGGCGGTGGTGCTAGATGTGACATTTACAGATAACGGTAAGTCGTTGTTAACCGAAAGCTCCAGCGGTATCGCAGAGCGATTTATTATACGAGAGAATAATGAACACAATTGAACATCGCTTAATGGAACTTGAAGCCAAAGTGGCTTTTCAAGACGAAACAATTGAAGTCTTAAATGATGAAATAAAAGTGCACCAGCAACTTTTAGCAAAAATGAAACGCCAAACTGAGCTGCTAGCAGAAAAAATTAAAGAGTCGCAGTCATCATCGTCTATGATGTCTGAAGCACCTGAGCCGCCTCCGCCGCATTACTAAAACCGGTAAAAATTAGGCAATAAAAAACCGGGTTAGTCGCCCGGTTTAAATACACCAATTACTTGTTCAAATTGGCGAGTAGACGCCTGAACAGCGTTATCGGGTTGCGCCATTTTATGACCACACTCAACACACTCTACTTTTTCAACATCATGTTCTCTGTATAGCATCATAGTATCCATGGCTTTGCAGTCAGGGCACGATGCACCAGCAATAAATCGCTTCTTTTGTCTCACAACATTTTTCCTGTGGTTTGAACTGCCGCTATTTTATCGTATAACTTCACTTGTTGATACGCTTGATAAGAGCATTAAGTTCTATGTTATGATAGCGCCAACTTAACAAGGGCACAGCAAAGTAACGCATTCATGATCCAAATCTCAGAAATAGAACTACTTCGTGGCGGTAAAGCCTTATTAAAAAACGCATCAGCTACGTTATTCCCAGAGCACAAAGTAGGCCTTGTTGGCGCTAATGGCTGTGGAAAATCAACGCTATTTGGTTTACTAAAATCAGAACTGCAACTAGATGCCGGTAACTGCAGCATTCCAAAAGATTGGTCTATTGCCTCTGTTAAGCAAGAGACACCTGCACTTGAAATAAGCGCGATTGATTATGTACTTCAAGGCCACCCAGAATACTACGCAATGCGCATAGCACTGCGTGAGGCCGAGAAAAACAACGATGGCGACACACAAGCCAAAGTACATATTCAGCTTGAAAACATTAAAGGCTACAGCATTGAATCAACCGCCGGTGAGCTATTACACGGCTTAGGCTTTGCCAATAACCTAATAGAAAACCCTGTCAGCTCGTTTTCGGGTGGTTGGCGTATGCGTTTAAACCTTGCCCAAGCATTAATACGCGACGCCGATTTACTATTACTCGATGAGCCAACAAATCACCTTGATTTAGATGCCGTTTATTGGCTTGAACGCTTTTTACGTGCTTATACCGGCACCCTTGTACTTATATCGCATGACCGTGAGTTTTTAGATGCGGTGGTTGACCAAATTTGGCATGTAGATAAGCAACTTATCAATGTGTACAAAGGTAACTACTCGCAGTTTGAACGCCAAAAAGCAGAGCGTTTACTACAACAACAAGCAATGTTTGATAAGCAGCAAGATCAAATTGCACACTTAGAGCAATTTATAACGCGCTTTAAAGCAAAAGCCAGTAAAGCTAAACAAGCACAAAGCCGTGTAAAAGCACTGGAACGCATGGAAAAACTAGCGCCAGCACATGCCGACTCGCCATTTAACTTTGAGTTTGCAGAGCCAAAAGCATTACCAAACCCACTAATGACAATAGATAAAGCCAAAGCGGGTTATGGTGACGTCACTATTTTAAATAATATAGAGCTAAACCTTGTACCAGGTAGCCGAATTGCTTTACTTGGTCGAAATGGCGCGGGTAAATCAACGTTAATTAAACTGCTTTCTGGTGATTTAGAGCCGCAAGCGGGCGAAGTTATTCAGCATCACGGATTAAATATTGGTTACTTTGCGCAGCATCAGCTGGAATCTCTTGATTTAAAAGCCAGTGCAATAACGCACATACAACGACTAGACCCAAAAGCCACTGAACAATCACTACGTGACTTTTTAGGCGGCTTTGCCTTCATTGGCGATAAAGCACTTGAGCCTGTAGCCCCATTTTCGGGCGGCGAAAAAGCACGTTTAGTGCTTGCCATGTTGGTATATCAAAAGCCAAACTTATTATTACTGGATGAGCCAACCAACCACCTTGATTTAGAAATGCGCCATGCACTTGTTATGGCACTACAAGGCTTTGAAGGCGCTATGGTTACCGTATCGCATGATCGCCATATGCTTAAAAATACTGCCGATGAGTTTTACTTAGTAGATGACGGCAAAGTAACTCAGTTTGGCTACGACTTAGATGCATATTATCAATGGTTACTTAACGCGAATAAAGAAGCGGTTAAAGCGCAGCAAACCGACGAGCCTAAAGCAAACCCAGGCGTTAACCGAAAAGAGCAAAAGCGCTTAGAGGCTGAATTTAGAAAAGCCACTCAGCCACTTAAAAAGCAAATTGAAAAGCTTGAAAAGCAACTCGATAAATTTACCGCCGAATTAAGTGAAGTTGAAGTGACCTTAGGTGATAACGAACTGTACAACGACGACAACAAAGCCAAGCTTAAAGAGTTATTAGCCAAGCAAGCAACCCTTACGCCTAAGCTTAACGACGTTGAAGAAGAGCTACTTATGGCACTTGAAGAAATGGAAGAAAAAGAGCAGGCATTCGCCGATGAACTTGCTCAATAGCGACCATTTTTGGCAGTTTGCGTGCACCTTGTACGCAAAGCCTGATCAACAAACAACCTTGCTGGCACTACAAAACCAGCAAGGAAAAAATGTTAATTTATGCTTATTACTGCTTTATTTAGATTCATTAAATTTAAGTGTTAATGCTCAACAACTAAATACATTAATAAACGTAATTAGTGAGTTTGATACTCACGCATTACAACCTCTGCGCGCTGCCCGTAGCTATTTAAAAGCTAATCAGAATACGATAAGTGATTACGCCACAATACGCGCAGAGTTACTAAGCACTGAGCTAAAGCTTGAAAAACAACAGCAACATATGTTGATTGAAGCAGTAAATGAGTTTGAATTAATCGAGCATGCAGCACCAAACAATATTGAGCTGTATATGAAAGCCACTTAGGCTGCTACTTTTTATACCCTCTTCTACTGCTCATTCTATTTTCTTTGTGCAAAAAACCTTTAAGTAATTTATTCACAAAGAGGTTAAGAGCCGCTTCGCTTTTAGAGGAAAAACAAACTAGATTACTTAGATAAAAATATAAATATTGAGCGATTGTTTAGCTCAGCATTTTATTACCCTGCCCTAATTTTCTTCTCTTTTTCTTCTTTTTGCGCAAAGACCTTTAAGTAATTTACTCACAAAGAGGTTAAGAGGCGCTTCGCTTTTAGAGGAAAACAAACTAAATTACTTAGATATAAATATTGAGCAGTTTGTTGCTCTACCCTCATTTACTTCTCATTCTTTTCTCTTTGTGCAAAAAATCTTTAAGTGGTTTACTCAAAAAAGTTAAAAGCGCTACGCTTTTAGATAAAGTGAAAAAACATGGATTACAATCAGCTCACTATTTCAAGCGAAAAACTCTCTTAGCTCTCAGTGGTAATAACTTAGTAGCCTTTAAAGCATGATCTAAATCAACTTAGCTTCACCCCTATATCTGCTTATGTAAATAACTTGATCTCGATCACGTTGCGACCTGCAAACACCGCCTATGATTAACCCATCAACAACGAGGGGAACAACTCATGAACGTATTCTTTAGAGACTTTTTTACAGATCCAGTTTTATTTATGTCTTTTGGGTTTTTAACCATCGTTGTTTCTTTGTGTATATTTTTTGCTTTTTTCTTTTTGAAAAAAATACATGATGCAGAAATCCCCGAACAAAATTAAGCACGACGCACTAAAGCGCCTTATTAGTTTACTAGTTAGGCGCTTTTTATTTTCTGAAGCGAAAAATTTGGTACACTAGCTTTTCGTTTAATACAAAGTGCGTAGTACAAACATGATCTCTCAGTTCAAACCAGCATGGTGGATGACCAATCGTCACGTTCAAACCATAATGCCGCGTTTTTTCCGCCCATTTCACCACACTCGCTACGAACTTGAGCAACTTGATACACCTGATGGTGACTTTATTGAGCTAGCATGGTCACTTCCACATAACGAAACCGCTCCACTTGCCGTTGTTTTACATGGCCTTGAGGGCAACATAAATAGCTTTTATGCTAAAGGCATGATGAAGGCGTTAAAAAAGCAAGGTTATGCAGTGGTGCTTATGCACTTTAGAAATTGCTCAACTGAAGTCAATCGCCTACCTCGCGCTTATCACAGCGGTGACACCGCCGATTTAGCCTTTTTTATAAATCACTTAAAGCTGCAATTTCCTGAGCGCACTATGGTCGCTGTAGGTTTTTCGTTAGGCGGTAACGTACTGGCCAAATACTTAGGTGAACAATCACAAGCATGCCCACTAAGTGCTGCAGCGGTGGTATCTGCTCCTTATGATTTGTCGTCATCAAGCGATGTTATTCGTAAAAGCTTAGGTAAAATTTACCAAAAATATCTGCTCGATCGCATGAAAAAATCAATGCAGCGAAAGCTACCACAAATTAAGCAGCAAATTTCATTAACGCCAAAACAGTTAATGAAAATTGACGATTTATTAGAGTTTGATAATCAGTTAACAGCCCCTCTGCATGGTTTTGAAAACGCACACGATTACTATCGCAAAGCCAGTGCAATGCCGTACTTAAAAGATATCGCTATACCTACACTTATTATTCATGCAAAAGACGACCCTATGCTCTCAATTAAGGCCGTACCAAGTAGGCAAGACGTAAGTGAGCATGTTACGCTGCGCATCTCTGACAAAGGCGGACACGTTGGTTTTATTAGCGGTAAAAATCCGTTTAAGCCTATATTTTGGTTAGAGAAAGCCGTGCCATGCTATTTTGGGCAACATGTTTTAGGCAACGCAAACAAAGAGCAATTATGATTATCCCTTTTGAACAACTCGATAAAGATACACTATACAACCTAATAGAAAGCTATGTGCTGCGCGAAGGCACCGATTATGGCGAAGTAGAAGCAAGCATCGAATCTAAAGTTAACCAAGTTAAGCTACAGCTTAAAAATGGCGAAGCAATGGTGTTTTTCTCAGAATTACATGAGTCAGTTACTATTATTTCTAAGGGCGAATTTAAAGCGCTGCAAAGTGAAGAGCATCAAGCAGAGGCGTTTGATTAAGGTGTAGTACTTGTAACTTTTGAATTGAACGTACACAATGGCTTTTTACCCAAAGAGCCAAAACATGATAAAACTCAGCACTCTAGTGGTAGCCATATCACTAGCTTTAACTAGCCAAGCCCAAGCAGAACCAACAATAACAGCATCTGGCAAGGCAATTAAACTCGCTAAAGACACCATTTTAATTGATACCCATATCGACGTACCTTATCGAATTCACGAAAGCTGGGTTGATGTAACTAAAGCGACAACTGATGGCGATTTTGACTACCCTCGCGCTGTAAAAGGCGGTTTAAACGCACCGTTTATGTCGATTTATATTCCTGCGCATTTGGAATTTGAAGGTAAAGGAAAAAGCTACCAGCTAGCCAATCAAATGATTGATAGTATGGAAGCCATAGCCCAGCGCGCGCCCGATAAGTTTGCTATTGCTAGCTCAAGTACTGATATAGAAGAGCAATTTAAACAAGGCAAGCTTTCTATAGCGATGGGTATGGAAAACGGCTCTCCTATTGAAGGGGATATGAAAAACCTTCAGCACTTTTACGACCGTGGCATTCGCTACATTACGCTAGCGCACTCGCAAAGCAACCATATTTCGGATTCGTCTTACGATATACGCCGTAAATGGAAAGGCTTGAGCCCATTTGGTAAAAAGCTTGTCACTGAAATGAATAATATTGGTATGCTAATCGACGTTTCGCATATTTCTGATGATGCGTTTTATCAGGTTATGGATCTATCTAAAACACCCGTAATTGCCTCACATTCATCACTTCGTAAATACACGCCTGGCTTTGAGCGTAATATGAATGACGATATGCTATTGGCACTTAAAGAAAATGGCGGCGTTATTCAAATTAACTTTGGCTCAAGCTTTGTTACCGCTAAAGCAGGCAGTTGGGGCAAGCAGTTAAAAAGCAAAAAAGAGTCCGTTAAAAAAGACGGCACTAAATTAAGCAAAGATTTTGATGCTGCATACCGTGCTAAAAACCCATACCCATTTGCAAGCCTTGAGCAAGTACTTGACCATATTGATCACGTAGTTGAGCTAATTGGTATTGATTATGTAGGTATTGGCTCTGATTATGATGGAGTTGGCGATTCATTACCTATCGGTTTAAAAGATGTATCTAGCTATCCTAATCTTGTTCAAGGTTTAATGGACAGAGATTACAGCGACAAAGATATTAAAAAGATTCTTAGCGGTAATTTATTAAGAGTTTTAAAACAAGCTGAAGAGTATGCGAAAAAGCATTAAAGCTTTTATCATATATTAGTAATTGGCTAAAAGACCAAGAGCTAACTCAATATAAGCACGGCCTAGCCGTGCTTTTTTTATATCTAAGAGCTCAGTTATTTTCAGCAACCTTTTTCCTCGGGTTTCGTAAAACTCAACCTAAGCTACGGCAATAAAGCTATACCTAGGAGCAAATCACTTTTCTTCAGGCATTAAAAAAGGCCACCTGAGTGACCTTTTTCTAACAATTAACTTTAACGTTAATTATTACGCTACGATAGTTGCTACAACACCAGCACCTACAGTACGACCACCTTCACGGATAGCAAAACGAAGACCTTCATCCATCGCGATTGGTGCGATTAGAGTTACTGTCATCTTGATGTTATCACCAGGCATTACCATTTCTACGCCATCTGGTAACTGTACGTCACCT
>NZ_PJAV01000095.1:0-9450 GCF_002836695.1 Pseudoalteromonas sp. 78C3 | reverse complement strand
AGAAAAATGTAGTGGTCAGTGTCAATCATCTTCTACCAATGAAGATGTAAAAATTGATACACAATTAGATAACTATAGTGGCGCGTTTGTCAGTACATTTAAAGTACCTCAAATGGACTGTCCTTCAGAAGAGAGATTGATTAGGTTAGCACTTGACTCAATTGAGCCTTCAGTTGGGTTGCAATTTGATATTCCTAGCCGTTTAGTCAAGGTTTTTCATGATGAAAATTTAGATGAGATAACAAAAAAATTACAACAACTCAATCTCGGTGCAGAGTTGGCATCAACTAAAGAAAGTTGCAGCACCGAAGCTGCAAAAGCAAAAGATCTAGCCCAAAAAAATGAGATGAAAGAAGCATCAACGCTAAAATGGTTGTTAGCCATTAATGGAGTCATGTTTTTTATAGAAGTAATTGCTGGGATTATTGCGCAATCTGCTGGCCTTATTGCCGACTCATTAGATATGTTTGCTGATGCTGCTGTTTATGGTTTAGCTATATATGCTGTCGGTAAAAGCATAAGCATGAAACTTAGAGCGGCACATATATCTGGTGTACTTCAAATTATTCTAGCGCTAGGTGCTTTGAGTGAAGTCGTAAGACGCTTTATTTACGGTAGTGAACCTATCTCTTCTTTAATGATGATATTTGGTGGAATAGCACTAATCGCTAACATTGCTTGTCTGTTTTTAATATTTGGCAACAAAGAAGACGGCGCTCATATGAAAGCGAGTTGGATTTTTTCCGCAAATGACGTAATCGCAAACGTAGGTGTAATCTTAGCTGGCTTATTAGTTACAGTAACTAGCAGCCGTTATCCAGATTTAGTGATTGGTTTGATTATTGCTGTTGTCGTTTTAAACGGTGCTCGCCGCATCTTACAGCTAAAGTCTTAAGTAGAAAGTAGTTAAAAGAATGCACCCGTCATATTTTAAACCATATATATCATACGTGATAATGATTTTAATCGCGGTGCAGTCTGTGTTTTTTTCGCAAGAAGAGATTGAAGGAAACTTAATTGAAAGTTCTTTTAATATATCACTAACTGAGTCTATTACCCCGCTAAAAGCTCCTGAAAGCTCTAATTTATTTGAGGAGGGTAATAGCCAAACTTTAATTGATAATTGTAATTTTTGTTGCTGCTGTCAGTTATTTTTAAATACAGATTCTTCTTGTAATATTTTACAAGCAATAGAATATTTCCCTACCTACGCCTTAGTTTCCCCTGAGCTAAAAGGCTATATCTCGGTGCCATTCCGCCCACCTAAATACGCCTAAATTTTATAGAAAATTAAGAAAGGTCAAATGTTAATGACCTAAATATCACATATAAATTTATAGGAAAGTATACATGGCACTTAATACCTGTGTGCATCGCAAGATAGCAATTTTAAGGTGTGTAACACCTCGGCTTAAATATATCGCGTTTCTCGCTTTGTCACTTTTTACATTTAATGTTTATGCCTTTGAGAAGCAGTTAAACCTTCAAGAGGCAATTCAGTGGACGCTTAAACAAAATCCAGAACTTAAAATATTTGATTTCAAGCAAACGGCATTAATTGGACGAGAACAAATCGCAAGTTTAAATCCTGCTTATGAACTAGAGCTTGAAGCTGAGAACTTTGCAGGCTCAGGTGAATTTAATACATTCGACAGTGCTGAATTAACAGTCGCTCTATCTTCGGTTATCGAAATGGGAGATAAACGCTCAGCGCGGATTGGAATTGTTTCAAAATCAAGAACACTACTCACTGCTGAAAAAGAAGTCTCTGCGCTTAATTTAATGGCTCAAGTCACTGAGAAGTACGTGGAAGTACTTGCAGCCCAACAAAGAGTTATATTGGCAGAAAATGCTTTGAGCTTAGCACAAGAAACCTTAGAGATTGTATCTCAGCGTAACCGCGCAGGTGCTACTCCTGAGGCTGAAGTGAAACGCTCAAAAGCAGTTATTGCTCAGGCTAACCTCACCCTTCAATCTGAACAAAAGCGCTTGGAATATCTAAAGCTTTCTTTATCAGCTTACTGGGGAGAAACATCAGTGTCATTCTCTAGAGTAACTGGAGATCTGTTTCAGTTTGGCAATGATAGTGATTTTAGTAGTCTCTTTGCGAAATTAGAGAAAAACCCTGCTATTCAAGTTTATGCAAGTGAGCAGCGACTAAAAGAGGCCGAGTTACAGTTGGCTAAAACAGAGTCAACGGCCAATATCAAATGGTCTGTTGGTGTTAGGCGCTCTCAAGAAGCCAATGATACGGCACTGGTCGCTGGCTTTAGCTTACCTTTGTTTGCTGAAAAGCGAAATTCTGGCGCAATCGCTAGTGCGCTAGCAGAGCGTGACCAAGTTGCCATAGAGAAAGAGGCGACTAAGTTAAGATTTAGAAATCACTTACTACGAGCATACTCCAATAGAAAACAAGCCATATTAACAGCTAATTCATTAAAGCAGTCGGTTATCCCAATGCTTGAAGATGCACTGGAAGATACTCAAGACGCCTATCAAAAAGGTCGATATGGATATCTTGATTATGTATCGGCTAGACAAGAGCTGTTAAATGCTCGGCGAACCCTTATTGACGCGGCATCTGCTGCCCTAATTTATGGCGCAGAGATAGAAAAACTAACAAACGAAGCGCTGTCACTCTAAATAAACATCACTTTAAGTTTAATAACAATTTATTGATTCAGTGATTAACTGAATCGTTTAGGAATTCAAAATGAAAAACTATTTACTCGCACTATTGATTTTTATTGGGTATCTATCACCCATTCAAAGTGTTTTCGCTAGTGAAGATGAACATGAAGGCGAAGAAGGCATAAGCAAAATCGACAATAACATGGCAAAAAAGGTTGGTGTTGAAACAGCCTATTTAGCTTCAAAAACGTTGAACCAAACTATCCCTGTATACGGCTCTACGACGATAGGCGCTGAACAATTATTTCAAGTTAGCGCTAGATATAACGGCGTTATAAAGACAATAAACTTCACTGTTGGTGATACGGTAAAAAAAGGCGATCTATTAGCCGTTATTGAATCTAATGAGAGCTTAAATACTTATAAAATAACATCGCCTGTTTCTGGGACTGTTTTACAGCGAAATGGAAATATTGGCGGTATCACGCAAAACACTAGCTTGTTTGAAATCGTCAAATTTGACACCTTGTGGGCTGAATTTAAGGTGTTTACCAGCCAATATAATCAAATCAAAGTCGGTCAGCATGTTGATATTGAGCAAGGTGAACACGCATTCAGTTCAGTCATCACTAATATTATTCCAGCTAAAGATCAGCCTTATGTTTTAGCACGGGTACGATTAAACAACACTGAGTTAAAGCTAACGTCAGGTCAATTATTAAAAGGCAACGTAAAGATAAACCAATTTGAGGTGGATTTAGCGGTCGAGAAAGTTGCCATACAAGAGCTAGGTGGACAATTAGGTGTCTTTGTAAAAGAAAATGAAGAGTACGAGTTTGCACCACTTGTCCTTGGTCGTTCAGACAAAAACTATATCGAGGTCATTGATGGCCTCAGTAAAGACGCTGAATATGTAAACAAAAACAGTTATCTGATTAAAGCAGATATCTTGAAATCTGAAGTAGAAGACGACGATTAGGAGACGCAATATGATTGAATCAATTTTGCGTCTTGCAATAAATAGGCGCTATTTAGTATTAAGCTTGCTGATGGTAATCATCGGCGTTGGTATGTGGAGTTATCAAAAACTTCCCATTGATGCTGTTCCAGATATAACAAACGTACAGGTACAAATAAATACCTCTGCCCCCGGTTATTCACCTTTAGAAGCGGAGCAAAGGGTAACTTTTCCAGTAGAAAACGCATTAGCTGGACTACCAAAGCTGTCTCACACCCGCTCTCTTTCAAGATATGGTTTATCCCAGGTGACCGTTATCTTTGAAGAGGGAACCGATATTTATTTCGCACGCAACTTAATCAATGCAAGATTAGCTGCGATAAAAGGCGTTATTCCCTCTGGCTTAGAGCCAGAGATGGGTCCTATTTCCACAGGGCTTGGTGAAATATTTATGTATACCGTACAAGCTTCTCCTGACGCTAAAATGCCTAATGGAGAGCCTTATACCGCTATTGCCTTAAGAGAAATACAAGACTGGATCATTAAACCGCAATTGGCTCAAGTTAAAGGCGTCATTGAGGTCAACAGCATCGGCGGCTATAACAAGCAGTATCATATAACGCCGAAACCCGAAAAATTACTTTTTCATCAGGTAAGCTTTGAAGACGTTTCTGATGCATTACGTAAAAATAATGATAACCGTGGCGCGGGTTATATTGAGCAAAACGGACAACAAGTGTTAGTGCGCTCCATCGGGCAACTTGCGACAATGGATGAAATCCTCAATGTCATCATCAAAAAGAACGATGGTATTCCTGTAAAAATAAGTGATGTTGCCAATGTTGCTATAGGCAAAGAACTTAGAACAGGGGCTGCTACTCGTAATGGCATTGAGACAGTGCTTGGTACAACCATGATGCTGATTGGTGAGAATTCTCGCACCGTTGCTTTAGAAGTGGAACATAAGCTCAGCGAAATACAAAAATCTCTGCCAAAGGGCATTACCGCAGAGCCTGTTTACGACAGAACAACGTTAGTAGATAAAGCGATTGCAACCGTTACCAAAAACCTCGTTGAAGGTGCGCTTTTAGTTATTGTTGTGTTATTTATTCTACTTGGAAATTTACGTGCAGCTCTCATTACCGCTGCTGTTATCCCTATTTCCATGTTAATGACAATCACAGGTATGGTGCAAGCAGGAGTATCTGCCAATTTAATGAGTCTCGGCGCATTGGACTTTGGCTTGATAGTGGACGGGGCTGTAATCATCGTTGAAAACTCTGTCCGTAGGTTAGCACAGGCCCAACACAACGGTCATAGGCAAGACTTAAGAGAACGCCTAAATACCGTTTTTGAAGCCACTTCAGAAGTGATACGTCCAAGCTTGTTTGGTGTGGCAATTATCACTGTTGTTTACATCCCCATTTTCACGCTAACTGGCGTTGAAGGGAAAATGTTCCACCCTATGGCGGCAACTGTCGTTATGGCGTTAATTTCCGCAATGATCCTTTCAGTTACACTGGTTCCTGCTGCTGTAGCTGTGTTTATGAAAGGTAAAATCAGCGAAAAAGAAAGTGTAGTTATTCGTTCAACCAAGTCTATTTATGAACCATTGTTAAAAATGGCGATGAAATTTCGTTGGATTATTGTTTCATTCTCAACGCTGTTAATGGGGTATAGCCTTTGGTTAGCAACTACGCTTGGGACAGAATTTGTTCCTCAATTAAATGAAGGTGATATTGCACTACAGGCATTAAGAATTCCATCGACTGGCCTAGAGCAATCAGTAGAAATGCAAGAAGTACTTGAGCAACGTATTAAAGCGTTTCCTGAAGTTGATAAAGTATTCTCGCGCATTGGCACACCAGAAGTAGCAACCGACCCAATGCCACCGAGTATTGCTGATATCTTTGTTATTTTAAAACCACGTAAAGAATGGGCCGAACCTTCAAAACCAAAAAGTGAATTAGTTGAAGAAATGGAAAAAGTACTGAAAAACATTCCAGGCAACAACTATGAATTCACTCAGCCTATTCAAATGCGTTTCAATGAATTGATTTCTGGCGTTAGAGCTGATGTCGGCATCAAAATATTTGGTGATGATTTGGATCGGTTATTACTTACCGCAAAAGATATTCTAAATATTGTGAAAACCGTGGATGGTGCCGCTGATGCTCGAATAGAACAGGTCACAGGTGTTCCATCTTTATCAGTAATTCCTAAACGAGAAGCGCTTGGTAGGTATGGATTGAACGTTACCGAATTGCAAGACTGGGTTGCCACTGCGATTGGCGGTGAATCTGCGGGGATCATTTATGAAGGTGACAGACGGTTTGAGTTAGTTGTTCGCCTACCAGAGCAAATAAGAACGGATATCGATAGCTTGAAGCATCTGCCGCTTCCACTTGAGAATGGTAACTATGTGCCAATTGAAGAAGTTGCAGAGCTTAAATCAGAGTCTTTACCCGCGCAGATTAGCCGAGAGAACGGAAAAAGAAGAGTTGTGGTTACCGTCAATGTTCGTGGTAGAGATTTAGGCGGTTTTGTAAAAGAAGTTAAAGCTAAAATTAATCAGGAAGGAGAAATTCCAGCAGGATACTGGCTTGATTATGGTGGAACGTTTGAACAACTAGAATCAGCAAGTAAGCGATTAAGCCTAGTTGTACCGATAACATTGGTTGTTATCCTAGGTATTTTGATTATAGCATTTGGTTCATTAAAAGATGCATTAATCATTTTCAGTGGCGTGCCTTTAGCATTAACAGGGGGCGTATTTTCACTTTATTTAAGAGACATGCCCTTATCAATTTCGGCAGGTGTCGGCTTCATTGCATTGTCAGGTGTCGCAGTATTAAATGGCTTGGTTATGTTGGCTTTTATTCGAGATCTTTGGCATGAAAAAGGCGACCTATACGTAGCGATCATTGAAGGTGCCATCATTCGTTTAAGACCTATTTTAATGACGGCACTGGTCGCAAGTTTAGGTTTTATTCCAATGGCGTTAAACACTGGAATTGGTGCAGAAGTACAACGACCACTAGCAACAGTTGTTATCGGCGGTATTGTATCTTCTACCATTTTAACTTTGTTTGTATTGCCTATTTTATATCAATGGGCGCATGGCGCTGAGAGTAACAAACAGCAATCCGACGAAATCTAAAAGCAAAAAAGCAGCTTAATTACTAAGTTATGCCTAATTAAGCTGCTTTTTATATTGTATGCTCCAAAATTTTATTGATAAAACTTACTCTGCTTCATCCCTACAATTTTCATTTAAAAACTCAAACTCTATCGTCGTATGCGATAAATGATAGGAAGATAATTTAGCTGCAACCTCTTGTTTAAGCTTAATTAATTCTTTAACGTCAAAGTTGTCACTCAGCTCAAGGTGCGCTGTTAAAACGTGACTTTCACCATCCAGTGACCAAAAATGCATATGGTGTATACCATTTACTTCAGGAAATTCAATTAATGACTGCTTAATACGCTCTTGGGTCTCTTTATCGGGTGCAGCTTGAAGAAAAAGCACCAATGTTGATTTAAGATTTTTGAAAACGTTAAATAAGATAAACAGCGTAAACCCTATTGATAATAGAGGATCTAATATCGGCAGTTCAACGAACAACAATACAATAGAGACTATAAGAACGGCAACCCAACCGAGTACATCTTCAAGTAGGTGCCATGTCAGCACTTTTTCATTTAGTGTTTCACCCGCTTTTAATTTGAATACCGCATAACCATTTACGGCAACACCGAGTATGGCTAGCCCTAACATCCCCTCAACTACAGGCATTTCAGGATTGGACAGCTTAGGTATTGCTTCAAATAAAACCCAAATAGAGCCGATAATCAAAACAATACTATTTACCAATGCACCAAAAAGTGTAAGTCGGCGATAACCATAGCTGAATTTGTCTGATGCTTCTTTATCTGAAAAACGACTTAAAATCCACGCAAAACCTATTGAAAGACTATCACCAAGATCGTGAACGGCATCCGCCATTATCGCCGTACTGTTTGTGAGCCAACCACCTATAAATTCGATAATGGTAAATATCACATTAAGGAAAAATGCCCAACCAATCCGGTCGTCTTTACCATGCTGATGACTGTGACTATGGTTGTGCATTTTGTACCTCCAGTACTTTTTTATTTCTTATTTTTGATACATTCATATTAATCAAATGTCGGATCACTCGTTGATACAACCAACGTTTTACACCTGATAGATTAGTACCTTTTTCGAGATAGAACTTATCTGGTGAATCATAAAGCCCAAAGTCGTCATGAATACCTTCTTTTTGAATATAGGTATCCTCTCCACGCCAATCCGTACCGGGTGAAGATAAGCACTTTGTTGCAACACCATAACCACAAAACTCATCTTTTGCTTGGCTAAATTTCTGCTGTAGTGAGCTTAAGTATTGCTCATCCAATATAAAGCCCTCTAAGTTTATCCAACGCCCTTCAAAGTAAACTTCTACCCAACTATGAATGATGTATTTAGGTGCTAACCAAAATACAAGCTTAGGATAGCACCTTTTTATAGTTGCTGATCAATGGTAAAACCTTGGAAACGACACTGGATACCTAGTCCACGCAATAGTGCCATTAACAGATTACCCTTAGTATTACATTGTCCATAACCATCTGCTAGCACATCGCTTGCTGAAATATCATCACTCTTGTTATAGCCAAACATTATTTCATCTTTTACAAACTGATAAGCGGCACCAATTTTGTTGAAATTATCCAAATTTTTCCACCCTCGTTGATCGATCAGGGATTGGATATCTTTGTGTTCAAAATTAACGATATTCGTATTGTTTAAATATTTCTCAGTCATTTTTATATATCCCTTTCGTTGCATACCTATACTATAGATCCTATAGTAACTATAGAGTCAAATGTCTGGGGGAAATTGATGAAAATAGGCGAATTGTCAAAAAAATCGGGCTGTTCAATACAAACGATTAGATATTATGAAAGAGAAGGATTACTGTTAAATCCAAACCGTTCAGAAGGTAATTTCAGGCTGTATGATAGTAAAGCACTTAAACAATTGGAATTCGTAAAGCATTGTCGCAGCCTAGATATATCACTCAATGATATTAAACGTCTTATCGAATTAAAAAATAAGCCAGAAGAAAGCTGCTCTAGCGTTAATGCATTAATTGATCAGCAACTTGCACTAGTGAATAAACGTATGAAAGAATTAAGGGCGCTTAAAGCTGAATTACAACAGATGGCAAGTGCTTGTGGTTCAGACAATACAATTGAAGCGTGCGGCATCATCAAATCATTGGATAGCTAAACTAAATATAACTTTAGATTAGTAGTATTCACAAAGGCAATAATGTAAACCATTGGCAAATTAGCACAATCATTAAATTTAAATGTAGAAACCATTCGTTTTTATGAACGAGAAGGGCTGATTACACAACCTGAAAAACCAATATCTGGTTATAGACAATATGACGAAACAATAGCAGGACAACTTAGGTTTATCACAAAAGCCAAAGCGCTCGGCTTTACGTTAAGAGAAATAAAATCGCTAATGTCTATGGACAGCAACTGCACTCAAGTTGAGCTATTAAGCCGACAAAAGTTAGCAATCATTCGAGACAAAATTAATGACCTTCAACGTTTAGAGAAAGTAATTGTGGATATGACAAATACCTGTATGCAAAACGAAGATCCAACACATTGCCCCATAATTGATTCATTAAAATGATTGACTCCGTACTTATATACGGAGTTTAGAATGATGGTAATATCAACCAATAGACTTTCAAATGATAAATAAAATATTAGACAGAGTAGGCTCTAGTGGCGTTTGGCTAGCGGCACGGCCTGCT
>NZ_PJAV01000094.1:0-9594 GCF_002836695.1 Pseudoalteromonas sp. 78C3 | reverse complement strand
AATATTTAATAATACGTTTTAGCACCGACGTATACTGTCTAAAAAAACCACCTGTATGATAATCAATACCGTGTTTTTTCAAAACGGCTTGTACTTGAGGTGCAACTTCTTGGTAGCGCGAAGACGGCATATCAGGAAATAAGTGATGCTCTATTTGGCAGCTCAAATGCCCCGTTAAAACATGAAACCAATGCGACCCTTTAATATTAGACGAGCCAAGTACTTGGCGATAATACCACTGCCCTTGGGTTTCGTTTATACAGTCTTCTTCTTTAAAGGTTTCGGTCTCTTCGGTAAAGTGGCCACAAAATATTATGGTTGATGTCCATAAATTACGAATTAAGTTTGCCACTAAATTACCCGCTAACACCCATAAAAATAAAGGCCCTGCAAGTAACGGAAATATCGCATAATCTTTAACTAACTGGCGAGCGCCTTTACTAAAAAAGCGCTGCTTTAATGTAGAGTGTGATACAAGCCCTTCGCGGTTTTCTTTCTTTTTACCAATAAAAACACGCTCTGCAGCTAACTCGTGATACGACACGCCCCACTGAAATAACACACTTAAATTAATATATGTAAAAAACTGCCATACATTTTTAAAGCGCCACTTAAAATCATCGCTTAAACGCAACAAGCCATAACCAAAGTCTCTGTCTTTACCAATAATATTAGTATACGTATGGTGTTCAAAGTTATGAACGCGGTGCCAACTTTGTCCATCGCACGCTATGTCCCATTCATAATGCTGTGAGTTGAGTTGCTTGTCGTTCATCCAATCGTATTGACCATGCATTACATTGTGGCCAATTTCCATATTGTCTAAAATTTTAGCAAGTGCTAATAACAACACGCCTGCAACCCATAATAATGGCTGAATAAAACCAAGCATTAGCAAAATTCGCCCGCTCCATTCACACACTCGCTGCTTGCGTACAACAGAGCGAATATAGTCAGCATCTTGTTGGCCTACTTTGCCAAGGGTGTCCATTTTAATGGCATCTAGCTCGCTTGCGAGCATGTCGTAGTTAATGTTTTTCATAATTGTAACTCCAAATCACTAACAGGTTGGCTTACGCAAAGTTGTATTAATTGCTCGCCGTTGTCACTCAATTCACCTGTTTTTAAATTACGTACCACGCCTGACTTTTTAATACATTGGCATTGATGGCAAATACCAATACCGCAACCACGTTTAACGGGTAGCTTTTTTTCTTCAAACTGAGGTAGTAAAACATCGTTGCCCGATACAACATGGGCACTGGCGTTAATTTTTACATTAAATTGGCTGTCGTCGTTTAAGCTAGGCAGCGCTAAACCAAATGCTTCTTGGTAGTAATTTAGCTTATGCGTTTTAGCAAAATCGCTCACCGTTTGCATAAATGCTGCAGGGCCACAGCAGTAAATGTCTGGGTTTTCCCACGGCTTAATATTGCTGGTTATATCGCTTGATTGCTCACGCGTTAACAATAAAAACGAAAAATGCTCAAATTGCGCCGCCAACTCACTTAGCTCATCAACACATTGATGCTCAGTGGCTTTTGCGTAATACACCAACGACACTTTTTGCGTAGTTTGGCTTAAGTAATCATCAAGCATAGCTAGCATAGGTGTTATACCCGAGCCGCCTGCAATAAAAGTGGCTGGTGTATGTGTGTTTTTAAATACAAAGTCGCCGCTTGGCGCAGAAATATTGCACCACAAACCCGCTTTTAATGCACTGCTGAGTAAGCCAGTAAAGCGCCCTTGCGCATTTGTTTTGATTAGTAAACGCACTAACCCAGTATTTTTAAATTGTTGAGCGCTTGAGGCCACGGTAAAAACGCGTGTTAATAATCGCCCATTAATTTCAACCGTTAAACTTATATGTTGCCCTGACGTATGCGCCCGCCATTGTTTGCTTGGCTTAAGTTGCACACTTAAAAAACCGCCATCAAGTACAGCTGTACTAACTACTTGCGCTCTAAACTGCCCTGCACGCCACGCAGGTTTAAACACCTGCATTACGGGCTCTATGTAGCCTGCAAAACTTTGATGGTGTAAAAACCATTTTGAAAATTGGTTTAATACTTGAGTCATCATGGTTAAATCTCTATCGAATCTTAATTACTTTGAACTTACACGTGTACGCCCAAACTTCAGCGCACAAGTGTACGCTCAAATTTTAAGTTTTCAACCCCAATAGAGTAATTATTCAATTTTTATTAGCGCAATTTGCTAAAACAATTTCCTGTGAAGAAGTAATTTTAAAATATATAAGTGTGTGTTTTTCATTCAACTCAACACTTAACAAATTGATTTATGCCATGATAAGGTTGTGTAAGATTGGATTAATTTTGGAAGCCATAATGATAAATTTAATGTCACATAACACACTCCCTAAACTAATAAGTGCAGGCTTAGCCGTTGCTATATTTGCTACTAACGCACCCGCGCATGCAAAAAGCGATTACGTAAAAAACTATAAGCAGCTCGATACTTTATCGCTTAGCGTTAACGCAGTAACAGCGGCAGAAGGTGTAGTTATACCTTGGGCTATTGAGCCTTTAGCTAATGGTGATTTACTAATATCTGAGCGCAGTGGAGCGTTATTTTTATTACCTAAAAATACCACTAAATTAACTAAGGTTTCAGGGCTTCCCGACATTGACGCTAATGGCCAAGGTGGATTACTTGATTTATCACTACACACCGATAGTAAGCAAAACCAATGGCTGTACTTTAGTTACTCAAGTAGTGAGGGCAAAGGAAGCGGAAGTAACACCGCCTTAATGCGCGCCAAACTAAGTAGCGATCATACGCAGCTGTCTGATCAGCAATTGCTATACAAAGGCGAGCATAATACTACCAAAGGCCAGCACTACGGCAGCCGTATTGTGTTTGATAATGAAGGTTATGTTTATTTTTCAATTGGCGATCGCGGCTCGCGCGACATAAACCCACAAGATCTCACGCGGGACGGCGGTAAAATTTATCGCTTACACGATGATGGCCGTATCCCAAGCGACAATCCGTTTGTTAAACAAAAAGATGCAAAACATGCAGCATGGTCTTATGGGCACCGTAATCCACAGGGCATGTGGTTTGATAATCAAAATAATATTTTATGGTCTCACGAACACGGACCACGCGGCGGCGATGAGCTTAATATTATAAAAAAAGGCGCTAACTACGGATGGCCTTTAGTAAGTTATGGCATTAACTACAGCGGTACCAAGTTTACCGACCTTAAAGAAAAAGACGGCATGCAATCGCCCGTATTACATTGGACTCCTTCAATTGCCCCTTCCGATATGTTGTATGTAACGAGTGATAAATACCCAAAGCTTAAAGGTAAGCTATTATTAGCATCAATGAAGTTTGCATTCATTAGCGCACTAGAGCTCTCAAAAGGTAAGGTTGTTAAGCAATATAAAATACTCGATGGAATTGGCAGAGTACGCAGCTTAGCCCAAGGCAGTGATGGTTTTATTTATTTAGGTATTGATGGCCAAGGTATTAAACGCCTAGAGCCAGAAAAGTAAGCACTAGAACTAGCACACAGTACGTTAATAATTACACTGCGTTTACTTTGCGCTTTTAAATCGCAAAGTAAACATTTTCACCAAACAAAGAACTATTAAGCCCATTAATGCGTACACTAACTACATATAATTTAATAAATTAAGAGAATACTAATGTTTTCATTTTTAAAGCCTGACCCCGTAAAAAAACTGCGTAAAGAATACGACGTAAAACTAGAGCAAGGCATGCAGGCACAAAGAAAAGGCGACATTAAAAGCTTCGCCATGTTAAGTGCAGAAGCCGAAAAAATCTGGAGTGAAATAGAAACTCTAGAGGCTAAAAAAGCCAAATAATACCAATCGTGTTAAGTTATTAGACATTTATAGCGACGGATAAATAGAGTGATAACAAGGCATAAATTTCGACATGCAGTTGTTCTACATGAGAGATTTATAACGCCGTGAACGCTTTATTTAGCACGCTAGAAAGGCTAAATATTTAAGTCGATTGGTATCAGTATACTTAAACGCGTCTGCCCTGTTTTAAAAGTAGGAAGACGCGTTTAGTAGATAAATCATAACCTCGTTTACAGCTTCTACCATCCCTAAACCACCTTTTATAATATGCTTACACAAACAAGTGTCTTAAAGCGGTTACTTACGTTATCTCTGGCGTTTTTTAGTGACTATTAAATGATTTAAAATCGGATTTGGTTTTCATTTTAAATACTTAATTGCTGCATTTATATACCGCGCTGGCGTTTTTCCTCCTAAGTCAAAAAATGAGGACGTTTTCCTCTTTCTGCATGTTATTAAAAGAACAGCCCGACTTAAAGTTTAATACTCGCAATGTGTTACAGGATTTGTTATTAATATTAAAAATAATTAAGAGGACATGCGTTACTCATAAAAAGAGGAAAGTGTCCTCTGATAAAGCTATTATGTTTTAGGAGAATGTGTTGAGCAACTTAGCATTAGATACATTGATTGAAGTAGGGTTATTAAGTGCCCAAGGGGCAATCTGTGACATATCTTCTTTGCCTGATCATGAGGTGTCTAAACGCATATCTGCCTATATACAGTCAAGAGCAGTACAATTTCCCTTAGAGTTAAAGAATGTTTCAGTATCAGGTCGGTTAAGTGGTTTATACAGCTCTACATCAGTTGATTTAACTAATTCAAAAATATTAGCATCGGCGTTAATATATGAGTCTCAAATAATTAATGACCCATTAATGGTTAGAGGTGACATTAGATATAAAGATCTAATTGAAGGGCTTAATTTATTTTCGTATTTTTTTAAATTAATCCGATCTGACATTGTAAAGGTTTATCCGTTATTAGATCTGGTTCAGCCTAATGAAAATGAAATCCCAATTTTAGCTTCTGATGATGCTTTTAAATCATCAATCCCCGAAAAAATACATGACTATATTCATAAAAATGCAGTACAAAAATCTGTCATTCCAAATGAAAATGGTGGTATGTATTTGCTGTCTGAACTTGCAGATGTAAATCGTCGAATGGCTTTAAATGTTAGTTTTAAGAATGATTATTGGCAAAATGGAACAAGCCTTTATTTATTTCAAACAGGCGTTACTGAATCTGATATAGATAACTCTGAAATATTGAAATTGAAAACCAAGTGGGATCCTAAAGGGACATTAAGCAAAGAGAAATTTGATTTTTGGTCTTATCAAACAATCAATCAAGCTATGCGATCACGATTAATTGGAATATCTACTGAATCAAGCATTTCTCAAAAGCTGGGACATACTTATATAACTGAGTCACCATTCGAAGCTAAATTATTAAATATGACAACTGAGAGGAATCCTAACCAAGGAGAGGAGGCAAAAGGCTTTTTCGATGCTAATGGTACTCTGTTGAATATTGATAGCCCAGAAACAATACTTGCACTTCGTACAAAAGACCCTCAACTATATCAGCGTTTTAATGAAACTTTACTAGACCTATCAGGAGAGCTTTCTGGCTATGAAGGTGAAGAATTCAATAGGAGAGCTAGGAGGTTATTTTCTAATGAAATTGAACCTCAAATTAAAGAAGTCAGTAATAGCCTAAGTGCCATGAAATCAGGCTTTACTAAAGGTTCATTAGTAAGTTTAGGCGGGTTGTCTGCATCAATTGTCAGTGGTGGTTCAGCCATTCCTTTTTTAGCTATGTTAGGACTCGGCGTTGCAAGTGGTTTTACAGAGTCTTTATCAGGAGTTTCTCAATATCAAAAGCTGAAAAAGACACCTGCTTTCATATGGCATCGTATGAAAAAAACATAACAAGAACATTAGACGGAATTTGTTCTTCGCTCCCGTTTATTAGGTATCACCATTGTTTTTACCATACACATTCTCAGGATTTATTTGCATTAGCAGTGCTGGGTTATCTATTGGTTTAAACCCGTATTGCGCATAAAGGCCATGCGCATCAGAAGTCGCTAATAAAAAGCGCCTGAGCCCTTGTATCTCAGGGTGCTCTACTATCGTTTTAATAAGTAACTTACTCAGACCATTACCTTGCAAATCTGGGGTAATAAATACATCGGCTAAATAGGCAAAGGTTGCTTTATCGGTCACTACTCGGGCAAAGCCAACTTGTTCGTTATGAGCGCTGTAAACACCAAAGCACATTGAGTTATCAATAGCCGATTGCATCACGCTTTTAGGAATGCCTTTGGCCCAATAGCTATTAGCAATAAAGTTATAAATAACGTTAAAATTAAGTTTGCTTTTGTCTGTGCTTATTGAGTAGTTACTAGTGTTTACTGTCATACGTTAGTAGTCTTTTTTACCAATGCTTTTATAAGCGTTTATATAACTTTTTCTATAAATAATCTTTAACGTTTTTTAGCTGTTTGTCGTGTACTCTTGAAAGTACTAATAGCGAGCAAATAGCCCCAAATAACGCCAGTCCCATATCTGATTGGGTATCCCACACGTAACCTTGCGTGCCTAAAAATGCTTCTGCGTTTTCGCCGCTTAACACTGCAACCCACCACTCTATTAATTCGTAAAAAGCGCTAAATGCTAAACATACCGAAATAACAAAGGTGATTAGCCAGCCTCGACCATTTACTACTTTTTTGCGCAGTAAAATTTCGCGTGCTAGTAGTGCTGGTACAAACCCTTGAAAAAAGTGCCCTACTTTGTCGTAGTTATTACGCTCGCTACCAAATAGATTATCGAAAAAAGGGACTTCGGAATCAATTAACAAGACACCCATCCTAAATTTTGCACTTTTCGAAGTTAGAGGCTAGCCTTTATTTAGTGCAAAAAACAAGCAGGGTGTCACATGGCAATTGCAAGAAAGCGTCAAGTAAGTTTGGTTGATACAAAATATTATCACTGTATTTCGCGTTGCGTGCGCCGTGCATTTCTATGTGGTGAAGACCACTTTACAGGTCAATCTTACGAGCACCGCAGAGGCTGGGTTGAAAATAAGCTGCTTGAATTAGCTAAAGTATTTTGTATTGATGTATGTGCTTATGCCGTCATGAGTAATCACACCCATTTAGTATTGTATGTTGATGATAAGAAAGCAAATAGGCTAAATGATAAAGCGATTGTTATTCGCTGGCATAAACTCTGTAAAGGCACATTGCTAACGCAAAAATATGTACAAGGTGAAAAGCTAAGTAAAGTTGAACTCATCTTTTTCAATCAAACGGTTAAACAATACCGAGAACGCCTAGCAAGTATTAGCTGGTTTATGAGGCTGTTAAATGAAGGCATTGCGCGCAGAGCAAATAAAGAAGATAACTGCACAGGACGGTTCTGGGAAGGCAGATTTACATCACAAGCATTACTAGATGAAGCAGCACTTGCCGCTTGTATGGCGTATGTCGATTTAAACCCAATTAGAGCTAAAATGGCTAAAACGCCTGAGGAATCAGACCACACCAGCGTTAAACAACGACTAACATACGCAAAAGAAGGCAAACAACCAAAACAACTACTGCGCTTTGCAGGAATGCCACGTCAGATAATGCCAAAAGGACTCCCGTTTGAGCTTAAATCGTACCTTGAACTTGTTGAATTAACAGGGCGTTGTATACGAGAGGATAAACGCGGTTATATTAAAAGTACACACTTACCCTTACTCGAAAGAGTTAATATTTCCCCCGAAAACTGGTTAAAGCTTACAACCCAATTTACGCGCGTATTTCATGGCGCAGTTGGCAGGCCAGCCTCACAAGCAAGTTATTGTGGAAACTTAAAGCGAAAGCGGCGAGCGAATATCAGTAACTGCGAAAAGCTACTGGCATAAAATTTAAACTACTCAGTAAAACTATTCAGTAATAAATCACAACTGCATCATGCAGTTATTACGATGCGTGTAATTTAGGTTTAAGTGTGATAATGAGTTATTTTATGGATAAAAAGTAAGTAACCGTGTAATAAAAGATAAATTCTTAACCTAAAAAGTGAGCCTAGCCTAGATTGACTTTATTTTTTCGGAGTGGCTGTCTAGTTTAATCTTCGCTATTCAGTAATAAATCACAACTGCATCATGCAGTTATTACGATGCGTGTAATTTAGGTTTAAGCGTGATAATGAGTTATTTTATGGATGAAAAGTAAGTAACTGAGTAGTAAAAGATAAATTCTTAACCTAAAAAGTGAGTCTAGCCTAGATTGACTTTATTGATTTGGAGTGGCTGTCTGGTTTAATATTTCCGGCCGTTCTCATAAATACTATATTGGTTCTGGTTGTATGGTTGCTACTGTAAGCACAAGAGTCTATTTAGATGCTGACAAACAAGCTAATAATTTTTACTCGGTTTCTGTCTTAATGCCAACTTTAGATGATAGGTGCAAGAGTAACTCTTATATACCAGCATGTAAGGAAAGCTTAGTTAGTCACACTGTCTTATTTTCTAGAGATATTTCAGCTAGTGAGATTGGTGACTATTTTAAAAGTAAGACTATGAATCAAATCGTAAGTTACGACGAACACAGTCGTGTTGTATCTTTTCAACTCAGAAATAAAAGCCTTGAGTATGGGATGCAGGCTTTCTAACAAAACAAATTAAAAGTGCGGACAAAAAACAGTTGGCTTTGTTCGTTCCTCACAAATTTTAGCTAACTATTTTTTGCCGTTTATTTGCGGCGTTGAGGCTGTAGAATTACTCTTTTTTAAGAAAAGCAGCCTCTTTTATGGGTTCCAAGTGCATTACCTAATGCTTTAAAACGCTTAGAGTTAATTACAGGAACTGGTTTTTTATTCAATTTGGCTGTTGGAGTTATTCTACAGTTTCATTAGGTATTACATGAAGTTTGGAATCACGCTACTAGTTTTAATTTTTTCATCACAATCGTATGCGTGTTTTAATGGTGTTGGTTATGAGCAAAATTGGAATGACTCAATTAACTTACTTTCTATTTCTCTAATCATTGGTATTCTTGCAACGTTAACTAGGTATTTGCAAAAAGTTAAGCGGTTATATCTTCCCATAACAATACTGGTGATTGCATGTATTCCTTCTGGATTAGAAATGTTGCGTTATGGTAATGGAGATTGTGGATCTAGTTTAATGCAAGTTGCTATCTTGCCAGTTTATACAATGTCACTTGTTCTGCTATATGAGACCGTTAAGTTAGTAAAAATGAGGTTTGGCGTAAGTAATACCTAACAAGAACATTAGACGGAATTTGTTCTTCCCCCCCGCTTAATAGACCTCACTATTATTTTCATCATACACATTCTCAGGACTTATTTGCATTAGCAGTGCTGGGTTGTCTATCGGTTTAAACCCGTATTGCGCATAAAGGCCATGCGCATCAGAAGTCGCTAATAAAAAGCGCCTGAGCCCTTGCAGCTCAGGGTGCTCTACTATCGTTTTAATAAGTAACTTACTCAGCCCATTTCCTTGCGATTGCGGGGCAATAAATACATCGGCTAAATAGGCAAAAGTGGCGTTATCGGTCACTACTCGGGCAAATCCAACTTGCTCATTATGAGCGCTGTAAACACCAAAGCACATTGAGTTATCAATAGCTGATTGCATCACGCTTTTAGGAATGCCTTTGGCCCAATAGCTATTAGCAATAAAGTTATAAATAACGTTAAAGTTAAGT
>NZ_PJAV01000093.1:0-10449 GCF_002836695.1 Pseudoalteromonas sp. 78C3 | reverse complement strand
ATACTGATGGTTTAGGAACTGAGGCTACAAGGGCTGGGATAATTGAGCTGTTATTTAAGCGTCAATTTCTGACTCGAAAAGGTAAAGATATAAAAGCGACTGATGTTGGTACGCAATTAATTTGCTCTTTGCCTGAACGTATGACAATCCCTGATATGACAGCCCATTGGGAATCTCAATTAGAGGCTATTAGCCAAAAAGAAATTAAATACGCCCACTTTATGGATCCAATTACGCAAAGCATAGATGCGTTAATCTCTGAGGTTAAAACAGTTACTTTCAGTGGGTTAAAAGGTAAAGGGACGTCTTATAAACCACGGAAAAATTATAAACCTAGAGCAAAGAAAAATTAATAGAGCAATAAAAAGTAATGCTGATGATTCTACATCTACATAGTCCTACTCTCTTATTTTGTTACTGGGTTATAAAGCAAGATAAAAATATATTTAATAAATATAAGATAAGTATAAGTTTAAATTTTTAGTTTTCAATAATTAACTAATAGATGGAGTACACATGAAGCAAGAATTGAGAAGTGCGTATATTGCAAGGATAACAACGGAAATGGCCGAAGTGTTAACTGGTGCTAGGTTTGAGCAGCTTTGTTACATTATTGTAGAACAAGTATTTAGTGAGTATGAACTAAATCACAAAGGTACAAACTTGGCGGGAGCTCCTGTAGGTAACGTCGTTGATACCTTTTCTACCTGTGGAAAACTAGTATGTGAATATAGTACCGATGCTAAATATTTTAATAATTTAACAAAAATAGAAAATGATACCCTACATGCTATGGAGCACTATAGAGATTCCCTAGAATCAATTTTTTTGCTAAGTAATAGGCAATGTAAGCCCAAACAACAAAGAGAAGTGACTAAATATATAAATGAAGTACAGGATACGAGAGGTATAGAAATTAAACTTTGGGATTCAAGAAAGCTGAGTGAATATATTGTTGATGACTTGCTATTTGATGAAGAAGTTACTGAGCGTTTATCTCACTTTATTCCTTCTATACAAACAATTCGTAATGAGTCAGTTATCAACTTCACCTTACCAAAGGTGGAAGTGTCTTATCAGCACCGAACTAATATAGAAGAACTAATTTCTTCAAGGTTACTTGCTGGAAGTAGCAGTGTCATAGTTGGTTTTGGTGGTATTGGTAAATCACGTCTCTGCGTAGCTATTGCTAATTCAATTAAAGAAGAGTTTGATATTTCTTTGTGGTTGGATGCTTCTGAACTAGAGGATCTTAATAAATTAGGCTTTTGTGACGTGTTTAGAAATGGGCACAAATTAAATATTCTAGGACTTCTGCAATCGAAAAAAGTACTTCTAGTTTTAGACGATTTGCTAGCCCCCGTATCACAAGAACAGCTTGAGGCTTTGTGTAAAAATGGTTCTGCGATCATCGCTACCCGAAGAAAAATTATAGATGCTAGTGATTGGAAACTCCCTTTATTAGACATAGATGTAGCGAGAAAAATATTAGAGTTTGAGATAGAAACTCCATGTACTGATGCGTTATCCCAAAAAGTATATGATATTGTCGGAGGGCACCCTCTTATCTATGGTTTAATGAATGCCAATATGCATTCCGGTGATTATGAGTGGGAAGATATTGATAATGATTGTAAATCCATTGCTGAATATGAAGATGAAAAGAGCCTAAAACTCACTGAACGTTTACTTGGGCATCTATTGGGAAGCTTATCTACTCAACTTTCATTTCTGAAAGCATGTAATACTAAGGTTATTGATCTAAACTTTACAAAAGCTTCAATAAGTCCTATTGGTATACAAAAGCTAGTCAAATCGACCATTTTAACTAAGTCTGGCCTTGGATTCTTGAAAGTACATGACGTCATATTTGAAGCACTTGCAAATATTGGTACTGATAAGACAGATATTGAATCTTTATTACAAAACTATTTAAAACATACTGAATTTGAAAGCTGGTCGTCTTTTTTGAGAGTTTCGTACAGACATAATGAACTCATTTACAGCCTCTATAAGTCGACAGACAAGAGCATTTTCTTATATTCACATTTGATTGCTAGTGCTCCCGCAACTTTAATTAAAGAAGAAATACAACCTCCTTCGGAACAATTTGAAGTGGTAAAAAATAGTTTGCCTACAATTGACCGAATCCAAATTTCGACACTCATTGAGTCAATAGAAAGCCTGTATCTGTTGGATAAGGAAATGTCCGAAGATATAGCAAAAGAGCAATTAAAACAGATATTACCTGTTTTCGTCGAATTGATAAGCCTAGTTGCAGGTAATATTGAATTACTAAAACTCATTAGACACCACTATGCCAAATGCTTACTAAGGTTAAACCGTGAATCAGAGGCTGAAACCGAGTTCTTTACTTTAAGCCAAGAACACCCTTCAATGTATGAAGCCAAACTTCAATTGGCTCGAATTTATGCTAGGACAGAAAGAGCTGATGAAACAAAAATCAAAATAGAAGAAATATTAGATGCTTGGATTACAGAAAGTCGCCCATCTATATCTGTGGCTCTAGCATCTTTTGAACTAACTGCTCGCAGTTCAATGAAAGCATTTAAGAGTGAGCTGAATAGCAAGTACGCAGACATGGTAGCTTTAATAATAAAAGAAGCTATGGTATTTGGCTATGACCACTCGTATCGAGCGTTTGGGGTTTTTTCGGGGGATTGGGCTTATAATTATCCTGATAAATTTTTAGATATATTCAATTACTTACCGTTACCCCACTTGTCATCTATTCCTGATAATTATACCAAAAACTCTATTGGTGATTTATATCGTGAAGCAGGAAAAATTTGTTTGAGAGCTGCTGAATCAAAAGCTGATACATACTTAAGTTTGGCTCTAGAGTTTTACGAGTCAGTGCCTTCTCAGAATTCTTTTCAATTGCGGAGAATTGCTGAAACATATTGTCTAAAAGAGATTTATGACACCGCAGAATCAAGATGCTTATCTATTTTGAAACAAAGTAAAAAAGACCCTTTTGTTTACTTCTGGTTATCTAAATCACAAATAGGTTTAGGTAAAACTTATGAAGCATTGGCAAATATTGATATTGGTATAGATAAGCTAAGTAATTATCCTGAAAGTTTTAAAGCTTCATTTTTAGAGGTTAAAAGTGATATTCATAAAAAGATTGGTATCGATGATTTTATAGACATACTAAGCGAGGCATCTGAGATAACAGATTCTTCTAAATACAGATTACAATTAGAAGAAAAAATATTGTTAGCAGAAAAAATATAACTTAACTCGAAGTACTACATTTTAGTAAGTATCGATGTAAAGACATTGTATTTGGGCATTTAAAAATCAATAAGCTATTCCTTTAAATGGAATTTATATCATTTTTAATTTTATTTAAAATAATAAAACCTGACAGGTTGAATGGGTTTGGTTAGGATATGTACATATGGTAGGAAAAAATAAATCAATTTTTCAGCAAATTGCTAATCGTAAAGGTTGGACGTTTGAAGATATAGGTAAGAGGTGGGGGGTATCAGAGCGTCAAATGTCACGAATTGCTAATAGTGGTAATCAAAGGGACATTGACGGAGTAAATGGACTCCCAAATAAAAAAGGTGAAAAAATGAGCGAGTTATCAGAGTATTTAGGATTAACAGATGAGCAATTAGAAGAAATGGATATTGAGTTTAACGAAGACTCAGGTTCAAGTGGTGATACGGTTTATTCTTATTGGTTTACAGTACCTGAAAACACCCCGCACGAAATTTTGGAGGTGACGGGATGGAAAGCAGGTCAGTTGATAAATGGTATACCTACCAATGTATTTGACGAGGATTTGGAATGGGATACTGATGTTGAATCTAGAAGGTGATGATATAGATAGTGAACTATTATCAGCTAGCAATAGCCCACATTTTTGATTGAATATTAAAAACATAGACTCTTTGTATAGCTGTAAAGGTCTTTTAATAGAACGTTTTTTATGCATATTTATTAGATATGTTTAATTCATATATGTGCGTGAAATAAACTTTATAAGTCTAGTTTTACAAGTTTATTTTAATAAGGTTGCAGTGATAACTTGGACTGTTGCCCCCATTACAGTGTTAGTGGTACTTATTCCATCATACCGTAGTGTATGAGGCTTATCTAAAGGCATCCCCACTATCAATGTATTTGTCGAATTTATGAGTAATAAGCGATTTTTATATCCAATATCTTTCATGTATGGATTATCTCGAGCGAGCATGCTTTGAACTATATATTTATTAGCACCTATCTGTTGTTTTATAACAGGGATAAATGGTGCATTTTTTCCATAACGAACTTTAAGAGCCGATGCCCAACCTGTATTGTCAGGGTTTTCGAAAACTTTCCGAATGAAGTTATCGTAAGTTAGGCCTGGGCTTGAGTCGAATTTTGCAATTTCTTCATTTTCTAAAGCTACTTTCTCTTTCTGTGCTATTAACCACTTTTTACGCTCAGCATTTTGTTTATTTTGTACTAAATCTCGCTGTAAACTTCGCTGATGCTCTTTCTCTTTTCTTAATTGTATTTGAGCTTTCAATTTAGAGCGAGCTACACAATTAGGTTCAATTTTTTCATTATTGAAGATAACTGAATGATCTACACAATTAGGATACTGCTTTATTAATGCTTTGTCTTTTTCTGAAGAAGTGGCTGCGCAGCCAGATAATATGATCGTTGTAGTAATTATGTAGACTGACTTCATGCTCTATCATCCTTAATTTCTAGAAGAAAATTTTATATATTTTATTATATATGACCTTTTACCCATTAAATATAAGTATTATTTATCAATATAGCTGATTTTACATACCTACAATTTTGGTTCATTTGTCAGAAGCAACTATTCATTTTAAAATATGTAATCTATAGAAAGAGGTTAATTCACCTTGAAAACACTTTACCGCCAGTTGCCGTTATCTATGATTTATTTCTAGGTAGTAGAAGGGACCATTTCAGCATGGCTCTGATTATGAGAGAAAATTGACCCTCTAAGGTCTTATTAAATACTAGACTTGATAAATTTAGCTAAAGAGCTAATCAACTCTTTTTTTTCCTCTAAAGTTAACTCATCAATTAAACAAGCCAACTCTGCGGACTCTTCACTATCACAAAATAGATAATTTAAAGGTACTTTTAGCTCATCAGCCATACGTTGTAATGTTTGTATGTCAGGGGTGTGCCTGTCTTTTTCGTAATGGTTCATCCTGCTACTTGCGGAGCTTTGATCCATGCCAATACGAATACCTAATTCTTTTTGAGTCATGCTCGCTCGCTTACGAGCTTCTTTAAGCCTGATTGGTATTGGGTTTGGTTTAGACATTTAGCTTTCATCTTGTTCACCTGAATAACTTAGATTGTCTAAGTTTTACTTATATTAGTATACTTAGCAATCCTAAGTTTTGTTGGTAACTCCAAATGACCAAAGCAATTAAGCTCAATGAAGATATTTATCATCTTTTAGTAAAAAAAAATTTTAACCATTTCACTATCACTGCACTGCGAAATACTTTGCAAGCGCTTAATGATACATATAAAAATCCAGATGAGGCTAGACGCTTTGTTTACAGGCAGGTAATGCGCTTGGTTGATAAAGGTTTGTTAGTTAGGGATGAAAACCCAAGCCCAAAACGGGCTCAATATAGTAAAACGCCGTTATTTAAAACATCAATATTCACTAGAGTAACCAACGACTCGATTGCAAACCTTTCACAATCTCAAGTTATAAATAACAATTTTGAAAGTGAACTTGATGAAGCCATAAAAGTATGTGAATCAGAGGTGTTAATATTAGTTAGCGAGATAGAAGAATATAAGCGGCTTATCAACACATTTCCTAATAATCGTGATTCAATAGTAATCTTTTTAAGTGATGGGCAAACACGTTTATTTTCACTTAAAGGAAAGTTAGCAGCATTGAACAACATTCAAAACATTAAGTAATGGATTTGTATTTTTCAGCCAAAGGAAAAGAGGTTCAATTATGCACCTCTGTTTTTTTACGTTACAATATGACAGGATTTGAATAAAAGCTATATTGACACAATTATTGAGGCTCTGGCTAATAAAGGAAAAGTACAAACCCCTATTTTAGGGCTTGTTGTTAATAGAGATAACGAAATAGCACACTTTGTATCTAAGCCTTTTTACGATGTACTGGCGCATTTACTTACTCCAGATAACCAGCCATTCATAGCTAAGTGGGTTCCTAGTAAAGCATGTGAGCCACATCAAGATGAAGAAGGGCGAATACTTAACAAAGCACTCGCAGAAAATGTTGCTTCGCGTATTACCAAACAAAATGCTGAGCTTACAGCGCTTGAGCAAAAACAAAAAAAACAAAGTGCTCCATTACCTTATAATTTATCTGCACTGCAAATAGATGCGGCTAAAGCATTTGGAATGCCAGCTCAAAAGGTGTTGGACATTTGCCAAATACTTTACGAACGTCATAAACTAATTACTTACCCACGCTCTGATAATCGTTATTTACCTAAAGATCACCATCAAGATGCATCTGCTATTTTTAAAGCTATAAGTGCTAATGGTGGGCAAAGCACTGAATTGGTAAATGGGGCTGATGTAAAAAAGCGTAGTAAATGTTTTAACGATTCAAAAGTGGCTGCCCATCATGCCATTGTGCCTACGGCTAAGCAGTTAAAGTCAGCGAGTTTGAACGGTGACGAAGCGAAGGTATATCAATTAATAAGCCGCCATTACCTAATTCAGTTTTATCCCGACTATATATATAACGAAACTAAAGCAGAGATAACAATCACTGGCGGATTATTTAAAGCAAATGCAAAACAAGATGTAAGCTTAGGCTTTAAGGTATTAACGGGTAAGTCTGAATTAAAAGATGAAGCTACGTTACCTCCTTTAACTAAAGGTATGCCTCTTTTTTGTGAGCAAGGCGAAGTGGTCGAAAAGCATACATCACCTCCTGCTTATTTTACCGACGCTACATTATTGGCTGCGATGACGGGCATTAGCCGTTATGTTAAAGATCCACAAATTAAAAAAGTATTAAAAGACACTGATGGTTTAGGGACTGAGGCAACACGTGCGGGAATAATCGAGTTGCTATTCAAGCGGCGCTTTTTAAAACGTGAAGGTAAGTCAATTAGAGCGACCGAAACGGGACTTGCCCTTATTAGCGTATTACCACAAGGTTTAGCGAGTCCTGATTTAACCGCAAAGTGGGAATCGAGCTTAGGTGATATCGCGCAGCAAGTAATGAGTTATCAGCAATTTTTACAGCCTTTACTTGCTGACCTAAATGGGTTTGTACAATTAGCAGCAAACTGCGATAGCAATGCATTTGCAAGGTTACCAAAAAGCTCACCTAAAAAACGCTTTGCTAAACGAGGTGGAAAAGCGACCTTTAAAAAGTCGAGTTATAAAAAAAGCTCTGTTGCTAGTTAGCTACAGAGCCATTTTATTAAACGATATTACTTAACCTGAACTCTGCTTGAGATATATTTATTATCCAGAATTCAGGTTACTTATTAAATAAAGCAACAGCAGCGTTACTCATTGCTTTTATTCCGGTAGGGATAGCAACTTTATAATCTGGTGCAAATTTACTAGAGTGTAGGGAAGGGAGTACTTCACCTGTTTTTATCGAATCTGCATATTGTGCTTGGTTTACACCTCCTAGCCAAAATAAGGTAATCGGGATATTTTCATCGGTGCGTCCGAATAGGCCAAAGTCTTCACCCGCCATTACAGCTTGTGTTTCAAGCACATTAGTATCACCAATTGCGCTGGCAATAGAGTTTCTAACAATGTCTGTTTGTGCAGGGTTATTATAAGTAGATGGAATAGATTCATCTTCATGTACATATACTACAGGGTAGTTTGATTCATTTAGGCCAGCACTTTGTGCAATACCTGCCGTGATTCGTTTTATTGCTGCTATTTGAGCACTTCTAACATTTGGGTTATAGCTTCTGAGAGTGAGTTGTAGTTTTACTTCATCCGAAATTACATTATGTTTTGAGCCACCATGAATAGACCCAACCGTAATAACCGAAGGCTCTAGCGGTGAAAGTTCTCGGCTTGTGATTGTTTGCAGAGCAAGTACTGTGCGTGCAGCTATAACCACAGGGTCTATAGTTGTATGCGGGTAAGCACCATGACCACCTTTACCTTTAATTGTAATATCGACAGAATCTACACTTGCCATAGTGTATTCATTTTTCATTGATACCTTACCAGCGGGGACGCTAGCACTTACATGCAAAGCAATTATATGATCAGGTTTTTCATATTTACTAAATAGTCCTTCGCCTAACATGGCTTTAGCACCCCCACCAACTTCTTCGGCAGGCTGTGCAACCATCATCAAAGTGCCTTTCCATTGATCTTTGTGTACTATTAATTGCTCAGCAGTACCAATAAAAGAGCTCATGTGAATATCGTGGCCACAACCGTGCATTACACCTACTTTAGCACCATGCTCATCTATTACTTTAACTTTTGAGGCATAGGACTTTCCTGTCTGCTCTATAATAGGTAAGCCATCGGTGTCAGTACGGATCATCACGGTTGGACCGTTTCCGTTTTTGTAAATGCCGACAACACCAAAGCCACCTACATTACTTGTTACTTTAAAACCCAGCTGAGTTAATTTATCCGCTATTTTATTACCCGTTTTTTGTTCGTGATAAGAAAGCTCTGGCGATTGATGTAAATCGAGGTAAAACTTTTCTATAGCTGGCATGGTTTTGCTTAAATTCAAATCGAGTCCATTTGCTTGTACTAATGGGCTTGCTAATAAAAGTATTGCACTTAGATAAGTTAATTTCATGTTTTCCCTCATTGTTGAATATGTATACCGGATGATTTAGGTATATGACTTGTAATTATTATGTTCACCACCATATAAAAACCTAAATAGATGAATATGGCAATCAATTCAATGAGCAACATAGTTAGTATTAATGCGCAAAACCTTCAACAAGTACTCGGTGAAACATCACAACAAAAATTGGTGTTGCTTAACTTTTTCTCTCCTCAAAGTCCTGACTGTATCGGACAGGCTGCAATTTTAGATAAAGTAGCGGCAGAATATGCAAGCTATATAGTAGTAGCAAACCTAGATTGCGATGCAGAGCAAGCACTCGCATCTCAACTTGCGCAACAAGTTGGTCTGCAAACACTGCCTACCCTTGTATTATTAAAAGACTCTGCACCAGTAGATTTACTTGCAGGTGTTCAAAGCGAAGCACAAATACGCGAAGCCCTAGCAAAGCATTTACCTGCACAACAAGACTTACTGTTAGAACAAGCAAAGCAAGCGTTATTAAAGTCAGATTTAAATGCTGCATTTAATTATGCAAAGCAAGCTTATGAAATAGACAGCGGTAATGCACGTATCAAATTAGTGCTAGCAGACATATGTATTCAAATTCACAAGGTAGATGAAGCCCAAGCGCTTATAAATACAATAGACGTACAAGAGCAAGATGCTTACTTTAATAATATAAAAGCAAAATGCGAAGCTGCGCTTGAAGCAAAAGACTCACCAGAGATTAAAGAAAAGCAACAACAAGTAGAAAAGTACCCAAATGACCTAGAATTAAAAGAAGAGCTCAGTATTTTACTTAATGAAGCGGGCAGAAAAGAAGAAGCATTGGATATACTATTTACAGTGCTGCAAAAAGATCTGAATTTCAATGAAGCGAAACCAAGCTTTTTAGCCATTATTGCCTCTTTACCTGATGGCGACGCACTCGCAGCAAAGTATCGTCGCAAGTTATATAGTATTTTATACTAGGGTCTGTTGCTCTTTGCGGATTAAAATTTGTTCAAACTAGGGGGTGTTTAATCGCGGCGCGAGATTTGTAACCTAGTGGGCTCGGTAACTACTCCTGCGTTACCCTACTGGCTTACATCCATGTAAGAATAAGTAAAAACCGAGTAACAAAGAGTAAATAGCCCCTAGGAAGAACCCTTTGGGCAGCGCCTGTTTGGCATTAATGCTACGTTATCGCCTATTTATGGGGAGTAACCACACTACATAGGCTCTGCCTTGCCTGAATACCAAACAGGCTGCTGCAAATTTAACCTTGAAAGATAAACAGACCCTAGATTCTAATAACTATTACTTTTGAGAAGCACCTAAATAAGGTGCTTTTTGCATTTTTAAGGTTTTAATTAAAAGCTATAGAATGGTTTAGCTATGTAAAAACAAGAGTTATCAACAGGTTTTTGTGGGTAACTTGTGCTTATCATGTGTGCTTGCTTGGGGCTTAATTTTAATTACTATTTTATGCAAATAACGCTTGCGTAAAATCCGCCGCTCCCTATAATGCGACCCCACTGAGACGGGAAACGCCAACACATAGCGAGGCACGAACTACTCAGAGAGTAAAATAAAACTTCGGTTTTAAATTATCGAAAGAAAGTTTAAAACTAAGTGTTGACTCGAAAAAC
>NZ_PJAV01000092.1:0-10491 GCF_002836695.1 Pseudoalteromonas sp. 78C3 | reverse complement strand
TAAATTTGAAGGATACATATTATGAAAAGTATTAATAAAACTTTAGCACTTATCGCTATTGCATCTTCTTCAGCCGCTTTTGCTGCAACAGATTTTGACACACTGGATGTAGACGGCAGTGGCACAATTAGCCAAGCAGAAGCATCAGTAGATGCAAAGCTAATGAGCATGTTTTCTGAGCTTGATACTGACCAAAATGGTGAGTTATCAAAAGAAGAATTTTCAGAAGCTTAATTAAAAAGTATTTATCCTGAGTTGCCAAAGACACCTAAGTAGGCAAGGGAGCTTACGAAAGAGGATAACAAGGAAGTGGAAAATTACGTTTTAAGTTAAACGAAGCAATTTTTTTGATAGAACATTGAAGGATTAAGTTATGAAACATTTAAATAAAGCATTAGCACTTATAGTACTAGCATCTTCTTCCGCTGCATTTGCAGCATCAGATTTTGACAGCCTTGATATCGATGGTAGCGGCACAATTAGCCCAAGCGAAGCGGCAGTCGATACAGATTTAATGGCTGAATTTATTGAGCTAGATACCGACGGTAGCGGCGAGCTTTCTAAAGAAGAATTCGCTAATTACTAATTAACCTGAACTCTGGATAATAAATCTATCTCGAGCAGCTATTTTCAGCGCTAACTGCGTTGAATTTACTTGCAATAGGCCAGCTATTGACGCGTAAATTCGCCTTGTTTTCACTGAAAATCTCTGGCTAGAGAAAATAAATTTAAATATCACCATGATTCAATACGTTAGTAAATCTCTTAACCAGAGTACAGGTTAACTAATCTTTTTTCAGATTAAACATTTTTCACAGTCAGGGATCTTTGAAAAGGACTTCCCATATTACTAGGAATATTATTATGAAAACATTAAATACAACACTTGCAGTTATCGTTTTAGCATCTTCATCAGCAGCATATGCCGCAGTAGATTTTGCCTCTTTTGATGCAGATGGTAACGGTGCTATTACAATGGAAGAAGCAAAGGTTAACCCTCAGCTTGTAAAGATTTTTGATGATTTGGATACTGATGGTAATGGTGAAATCTCTAAAGAAGAGTTTTCAAAAGTACAGTAATCAATATTTAAGCATACTCCATTAAAGCCGCCTTAGTCAGCGGCTTTTTTGTGTATTAAATTAACTAATTAGAGTAACTAGTTAAAGGAATATAGCACTTACTTGGAATAGTTTTTCTACAACGGTAATGTGTTTTTTGTCGATTAAAAACATGATGACATGATCGCCCGACATAATAATTGTATCATCGTGAGCTATCAACACATCGTCATTACGTACTATTGCCCCAATGGTTGTACCTGCAGGAAGTTTTATGTCGGCAATCGCGCGCCCAACAACTTTAGATGTGTTTTCATCACCATGAGCAACCGCTTCAATGGCTTCTGCTGCGCCTTTACGCAGTGAATACACGTTAACAATATCACCACGGCGTACGTGCGTTAATAACGCTGATATAGTTGCTTGTTGTGGCGATATGGCAATATCTATTTCGCCGCCTTGTACCAAATCAACGTAAGCTCCACGTTGAATAAGTACCATGGTTTTTTGTGCGCCCATACGTTTTGCAAGCATGGCCGACATAATGTTTGCTTCATCGTCGTTGGTTACGGCAATAAATACATCGACTTGTTCAATATGCTCTTCTGAGAGCAGTTCTTGATCAGATGCGTCACCACAAAAGACGACCGTGTTATCGAGCATTTCTGAGAGTTGCTCGGCACGTTCTTTACTGCGTTCAATTAGTTTAACGGTGTGGTTTTTTTCAAGTGAGCGGGCAAGGCCTGCCCCAATGTTACCGCCACCAGCTATCATAATTTTTTTGTACGAACGCTCAAGTTTTTGTAGCTCGTTCATTACTGCGCGTATATGTTTTGTAGCGGCAATAAAGAATACTTCGTCATCGGCTTCAATAACGGTGGTACCCAGTGGTTTGATTGCTTTACCTTGACGATAAATAGCGGCAACACGAGTTTCTACATTAGGAATATGTTCTTTAAGTGCAGATAACGCATAACCTACTAATAAACCCCCATAGTAAGCTTTTACGGCTACTAACGAGAGCATGCCATCAGCAAACTGCAATACTTGCAGAGCACCAGGGTAGTCAATTAGACGGCGAATATACTTAGTGACCAGTGCTTCGGGAGCAATGTAATGATCGATTGGTAAATCATCGTTTTGAAATAGTTTTTCGCGGTATTTTAAATATTGCTCTGAGCGAATGCGGGCAATTTTAGTGGGCGTTTTAAAAATACTGTACGCCACTTGGCATGCAACCATGTTCACTTCATCTGAACTGGTTACCGCTATAATCATATCGGCATCTTCAGCACCTGCACGGCGTAATACATCAGGATGCGCACTGTGGCCCATAACCCCTTGTAAGTCGTACTTATCTTGAAGTTCACGTAATCGGTTACCGTCTATATCAACAACGGTAATTTCGTTTTGTTCGCCAACTAAGTTTTCAGCAAGCGTAGCACCAACTTGCCCGGCACCGAGTATAATTATTTTCATTATTTACCCGTGGTATTGATCATAATTTAATTAAAAAAATAGCCATTTAATGTTTCATAAATGGCTAACTATTTAGTGTACGGCTATTAGGCTTTTTTAACTAGCTTAGCGTAATAAAATCCATCACTTTCACCGGGCAGTAACTGCAAACCTGGAGTTGTTACGGTATCATTTTCGTGTAGAGGTATATGTTCTACATCATCGTTATTAGCTAAAAACTTAGCAACTTGCTGTTGGTTTTCTTGTGGAAGAACCGAACACGTAGCATATACCAATGTGCCACCTGGTTTTAACAGTGGCCAAATGCTATCAAGGATATCGTTTTGTAACTTAGATAAGTCTTCGATATCTGATGCGCGACGTAACCATTTTATATCAGGGTGACGGCGAATTACGCCAGTGGCTGAACAAGGCACATCAAGCAAAATACGATCAAATAATTTTTCGTCCCACCAAGTATGTGGTTGTGAGGCATCGCCACATTGTAGGTCTGCACCTAAGCCAATACGAGTTAAGTTTTGCTTAACGCGTTCAAGGCGAGTTGAGTCGCTATCAAGTGCAAGTACATCAGCATCAGCAAGCTCTAATATATGACACGTTTTTCCGCCAGGTGCTGCACAGGCATCTAAAATATAGTCATCTGCTTTAGGTTCTAAAAAGCGGGCTGCCAACTGTGCTGCAGCATCTTGTACTGAACATGCACCTGTATCAAACTCAGGCAACGAAAATACATCACGTGGTTTGGCAAGCTTAATCCCATCAATAAAGTCAGGGTTTAAGGTGTGTTCAATATCGTTAGCGCTAAGCATTTCGCTGTACTCTTGCGTGCTAAATTGTGCTTGATTTACACGAAGCCACATTGGTGCTTGTTGCTGGTTTTCTTCAAGTAGTGCTTCCCAGCTATCTGGGTAGGCTGTTTGCACCTGTTTAATAAACCAATTTGGATGGTTGTATAAACATACCGGAATAAGCTTCGCTTTTTCTTCAAGCTCTGCTTGTTGGCGCTGAAAACTACGTAAAATGGCGTTTATCAGCCCTTTTAATCCTAAAGCGCGTAGTTGAGCCAGTGCGTTTACAGTTTCTGAAATTGCAGCATGTGGTGGTACGCGCATATGCTGCAGTTGATAAATACCTACATATAATAAAAACTGAAATATTCTACGTTTACCTTTTAATGGCTGCTCTACTAAGTGTTGGCAGTAATTTTCAAGGCTCGGTAAGTAGCGTAAAACGCCATAACAAATTTGCTGTAGCAACGCTTTATCTTTAGGCGGCAAGCCTTGGCTTGCAAATGGAAGTTCTTGATTAAGCGATGCGCCTTTATCAACTACGTTATATAAAGTTTCAGCGGCAAGCGCTCGTACGTTTGGAACATTACTCATTGTTTTCGCCTAATATTGTGCCAGGGGTAACCCAGTCACTACGACCATTTAAAAAGTCGTTAATTGCCATTGGTTTTTTACCTTGCGGCTGTAATTGCGTAATACATAAAGCCTGTTCGCCACACGCCACTACTACGCCATTCTTATCGCTTGATAAAATTTGCCCAGGATCACCTGATTGCAGCACAACCTGCGCTTGATAAATTTTTACTGTTTGCCCACCCATTTGGGTAAAGCACACTGGCCATGGATTAAAAGAGCGAATGTTTCGCTCAATTTGCAGTGCACTTATTGACCAATCGATATTAGCTTCCTCTTTAGAAAGCTTTTTAGCGTAGTTAGCAAGTTCATCATTTTGAGGTTCAGGGGTGATCTCGCCATTAGCTAATTTATTAATGGTTTCAATTAACGCGTCTGGACCTAGCTCAGCAAGCTTTGTATATAAACTAGCGCTAGTTTCTGTCGTGCTAATAGGGCAGCGACTTATATGTAGCATATCGCCGGTATCTAGCCCTTCATCCATTTGCATTATTGTTACGCCGGTTTGTTCATCACCTGCCCAAATTGCGCGTTGAATCGGTGCAGCGCCGCGCCAGCGCGGTAATATAGAGCCATGCACATTTAAACAACCCAAACGTGGGGCTTCTAATATAGCTTTAGGTAAGATTAAGCCATACGCTACAACAATCATAATGTCGGCATTTAAGCTTGTTAGCTCTGCTAGTGCTTCATCATTTTTTAATGACTGTGGCTGAAAAACCGGTAAGTTGTGCTCAAGCGCTAGCTCTTTCACTTCACTGGCTTTTAATTTTTTACCACGACCTGCAGGGCGATCTGGCTGGCTATATACACCCACTATTTGGTGTTCGCTTTGTATCAGCGCTTGTAAATGACGTGCTGCAAAGTCCGGCGTACCGGCAAATATAATGCGTAATGGTTGAGTCACTGAGTTTTCCTAAGGTACTTATTACTAATCTGCAAATTTAGCTTCTTTTTCAAGCTTTTTACGAATACGTTGGCGCTTTAATGGAGATAAGTAATCAATGAACAGCTTACCTTGAAGGTGATCTAGTTCGTGTTGAATACAAATAGCCAGTAATTCATCTGCATCTAGTACAAACTCTTCACCGTTTTCGTTAAGTGCAGCGACTGTTACTGTTTCAGCGCGGTCTACTTTTGCATACGAGTTAGGTACTGATAAACAGCCTTCTTCGCTAACGGTAGAGCCGTCTTTTTTAATGATTTGTGGATTAATTAATACCAGTGGCTCGTCGCGCTCTTCTGATACATCAATAACAACGATTCGTTGATGAATATCTACTTGCGTGGCCGCAAGTCCAATGCCATTTTCATCGTACATTGTCTCTAGCATGTCTTTTACAATTTGACGTACTGTGTCGTCAACTTGTGCAACATCTTTTGCTATAGTACGTAAACGTTCATCTGGAAATCTTAAAACTTCTAACCTAGCCATAGTTACCTTTTTCACTTGTGCTTAATTTAGGGTATTGTATGCTCTTATTTTAGCCATTCGCGTTCACCTTTAACAGGTTTTGGGCAATAATAATGAAAAAACAATACAAGGAAGCTCAATGAAATCTCCATTACTTGCAATCATGCTTACGTTAAGTGCTGCGTTTCCCGCAATTGCTGACGTGCTTAAAATAAAAAAAGATGCACCAAAACAGTATGTTGTAAAAAAAGGCGATACACTTTGGGATATTTCTGGCATCTATTTAGATGAGCCTTGGCTATGGCCTGAACTTTGGCAAATGAATCCACAAATTGACAACCCGCACCTAATTTACCCCGGTGATGCATTAGCGCTGATATACGATGCAGATGGAAACCCACGTTTAGTGATTAATAAAGGATATAGAAAGCTATCTCCTCAGGGTCGTATTACACCAAAAGGGCGTAATGCTATTACTACTTTGCCGCTTGAAATGATCAAACCGTATATCAGTTACGAACAAGCAATGAACAGTGACGATATTAAAGGCAAACCTTATATTTTAGGTGCTAACGAAAATACTAAAACACAAACGTTAGGCCATATTTTATATGTTAAAGGCGACTTACAAGTACATAAAGCATATGCCATTTACCATAAAGGTGACCCTTACACCGATTTAACCGGTGAAGTGTTAGCAACGCGTGCATCTTACGTGGGTATCGCACGTGCGTTTAGAGCGGGTGATGAACACAATGGCGTGCCTTCGTCATTACGTGTTGAATCTGTTAAACGAGAAATTCAGCAAGGCGATTTTTTAATGCCGGCAATGGAAGGTCAAATGCTTCCTGCGTACTTTAATATTCACCGTCCTTCTGAGCCTGTAACAGGGAATATTATTGCTTCCCCACGACAAGTTAGAGAATTCAGCACAATGGATGTTGTAGTGCTAAACTTAGGCAGTGAACAAAACATAGAAGCGGGTCATGTATTAGATCTAGAACGTCAATCGCCAACGATTATTGATGGTCCTCGTGGCCCTCGTTATCCAGAAGATTCTAGTAAATACGAGAAGCTTTTATCTGATGTGAGCCAATTATTTGGTGGTGAGTCTGACGAAGAGAGCACAACGTGGACTATGCCTAAAGAAAAAGTTGGCGAGCTAATTGTCTTTAAAGTGTATGACAAAATAAGTTATGCATTAATAACTAAAAACCAGCACCCAATTCGCATTGGAGATATTGCAGTTATTCATTAAGAAGTAGCGAGTCGGTGCTCTAGGAGAGAGCATGGATCAGTCATCTGGCAAGCTAGCCCACTGGCTTGCCTTTTATATGTGTAAAGGGTTGGGTATCAAAACCCTTTTAGCACTATCTACAAACTATTCCCTTGGGTCGTTATTCGACTTACCTCATGACAAGCTTTTACAGCTTGGATTAACCGCTAATCAGGCGAGTAATTTACTCAATACCAATTGGCAACAAGTCAGTCATTATGAGCAATTAATTACGCTGCACAACATTACGGTTGTCTGTATTTTTGATGCGCTTTATCCAGAAGATCTCCGACAGATTGCCAGTGCGCCTTTATTACTATTTTGTAGGGGAGATGTCTCGTTATTATCTACTCCACAAATTGCAATTGTAGGGAGTCGTAATGCCACACCTACCGGGCTTGAAATAGCATCAGAATTTGCATACGAGTTAACTTTAGCGGGTATTACAGTTACCTCAGGTATGGCACGGGGAATAGATGGAGCAGCACATAAGGGCTCTCTTGCTGGTACGGGTAAAACCATAGCGGTGCTTGGTACTGGGGTTGATATTTACTACCCTAAACGCCATAAACTATTAACAGACCAAGTTTTAGAAAGCGGCCTGTTGGTGAGTGAGTTTTTACCAGGGGCAGCTGCTCATGCGCATAACTTTCCGCGCCGAAATCGTATTATTTCTGGGTTATCGTTGGGAGTGCTTATTGTTGAGGCTGAAATTAAAAGCGGTTCGTTAATTACAGTACGTTATGCGCTTGAACAAAATAAAGAGGTATTTGCAGTACCGGGTTCTATTAAAAACCCGTTAGCGCAGGCAAGTCACTTTTTAATAAAGCAAGGTGCTAAGCTGGTAGAAAACGTGGCTGACATTCTTGATGAGGTGAGTTTTACTTACGACAATAATGTATGTAACAAAGAGCAGCCTATTCAGGCAAATTCTCAATGCGAGGTTTTAAATAGTATTGGCTTTGAAGTCACCAGCGTAGACGACATTGTACGTCGCGCACAGTGGCCAATAGACAAAGTGCTGGCTAGGTTGCTCGATTTAGAATTAGACGATCAGATTGAGCGAGTGTTAGATGGTTATATTAAGTTAAGCGCAGGGAGGTAATATGTTTGATATTCTTTTATATCTTTTTGAAAATTACATTCATAGCGAAGCGGATATATTTGCAGAGCAAAATGAATTAACCGATGAGCTACTGCGCGCGGGCTTTAATAAGCCTGAGATATTTAAAGCTCTCGATTGGTTAGAGCAACTCGCCGATTTACAACACAGTGACGAGTCTCCTTATCTTATTACTAACCCTAAAGATGCTGTGCGTATATTTACCGATAGTGAATGCCAAAGGCTCAGTGCTGAGTGTCGTGGCTTTTTAATGTTTATTGAGCAAATAGGCGTAATTAACAATGTAACTCGTGAGATGGTAATGGACTGTTTAGCCTCACTAGATAAAGCAACCATAAGCCTAGAAGATTTAAAATGGATTGTACTTATGATTTTGTTTAATGTTCCTGGCTCTGAAGAGGCATATGAGCAAATGGAAGATTTGATTTTTGATGAACCCAGCGAACTTCTTCATTAGAGATAATTATCTTAATTGTACTCAAATTACTTAAACGGATAAGCACGGCATTGCTTGTATCTTTAAGTGGTTTGGGTATATTAGGCGAAAATTCACTAACCTATTAGGATCACCATGAGTAAAATCGACCATTCGCTTTTCTCGGCGAACAAGCACGCCCTCGAAAAAGAATACGAGATATGCCCACAGTGTGGTTCAGAGTTAGTGATCCGCAATAGTAAATCAGGCCCTTTTTTAGGATGCGCAAGTTACCCTGAATGCGATTTTATTAGGCCGTTGGCACATCACGATAGTAACGAAATTAAAGTTCTTGAAGATTCAGCATGCCCGCAGTGCAGCAAACCGCTGGTGGTTAAAAATGGGCGCTACGGTATGTTTATTGGGTGTACGGGTTATCCAGAGTGCCATTACATTGCTAACGAAAATGAAGAAAAACAAAGCGAAGACACTTTGCCAAGTTGCCCTAAATGCAAAAAAGGTCATTTAGTCGCGCGCAGTAATAAATTTGGTAAAGTATTTTATTCTTGTGATTGCTATCCAAGTTGTAAATACACACTTAATAATAAACCGGTTGAACACCCGTGTCCTGAATGTAACTGGCCTATCGTCATAGAGAGAAATATGGCAAACGGCACATTATTGCAATGCCCACAAAAAAGCTGCATGCATAAGCTCACCCCAACTGAATAACGTTTAATTATATCTGGAGACTACTTTGTCAGACCTTTCAAATACGCCCACTGCAATAACATGCTTAACGCAAGGCGAAGTTATTTTATACCCAACAGAAGCTGTATATGGTTTAGGTTGTGATCCAGATAATCAACAAGCCGTTGAGGCACTATTAGCTATTAAGCAGCGCCCGGTTGAAAAAGGACTTATTTTAATTGCTGATAACTACGGACAATTATTAAAATACGTAGATGATGCAAAAATACCAATGGATAAACGAGCTGATATTTTTTCGAGTTGGCCTGCTGCAATTACATGGGTTATGCCTGCATCTAAAAATACGCCTAAATGGCTCACAGGGCAGTTTGATACCATTGCAGTAAGAGTAACAAACCATCCAACAGTAAAGCGTTTGTGCCAAGAGTTTGGTAAGCCACTAGTATCAACCAGTGCAAACTTAACCGGTCAAGAAACAGTAATTAGTATTGAGCAAGCCAAAGCGCAATTTGCAGAACAAGTTGGCTTTTACGTTGACGAGCCGTTAGGTGGTAATACTCAACCAAGCACAATAAAAGACGCCATGACTGGCAAAATATTTAGAGGTTAATATGCAAAGCGAATTATTAGATCAAGTAAAAGCATACTTTATGGCTTTGCAAGACACTATTTGCCAAGGTTTGGAGGCTGCAGATGGCAGTGCTAAATTTATAGAAGATAACTGGCAGCGAGCAGAAGGTGGTGGTGGTCGCACACGTGTAACCACGAATGGTACTGTAATAGAGCAAGGCGGAGTTAATTACTCACACGTATTTGGCGCTTCAATGCCAGGCTCTGCAACAGCACACAGGCCAGAGCTTGCAGGGCGCAGCTTTCATGCGTGTGGTGTGTCGTTAGTTATTCACCCTAAAAACCCTCATGTACCAACAAGTCATGCCAATGTGCGCTTTTTTATAGCCGAAAAAGAAGGCGAAGAGCCAATATGGTGGTTTGGTGGCGGGTTTGATCTCACTCCTTTTTATCCAGTATTAGAAGACGTACTGCATTGGCATCAAGTTGCTCACGACATTTGTGCGCCATTTGGTAGTGAAGTTTATCCAAAATATAAAACATGGTGCGACGAGTATTTTTATTTAAAGCACAGAGACGAGACGCGCGGAGTAGGCGGTTTGTTTTTTGACGATTTAAACGAACTTGGTTTTGAAAAGAGTTTTGCGTTTATGCAATCGGTGGGTAATGGATTTTTAGATGCCTATTTACCTATTATTGAACGTCGTAAAAATGATGAATACACAGAGCAACAACGTGATTTTCAGCTTTATCGGCGCGGACGTTATGTAGAGTTTAATTTAGTATGGGATAGAGGCACTTTATTTGGATTACAAAGTGGCGGGCGCACTGAGTCTATATTAATGTCTATGCCACCACTTGCACGCTGGGAATATAACTATAAACCAGAGCCAAGTAGCTCAGAAGCTAACCTATATCAGTATTACTTACGCCCGCAAGAGTGGCTAACTAGTAAACCAAGTGAGCTGATAGCCAGAGAATGGCAATTATAACAATTACACAGTAATCAAAAAGGCGCTAATT
>NZ_PJAV01000091.1:0-10821 GCF_002836695.1 Pseudoalteromonas sp. 78C3 | reverse complement strand
GCTGCCTTTTTTGTGTTTATAAATCGCGGCTATTTAAATTTAACCGTTTTTGTACTGCGTGTATAACTTCTGCTTTCGGGCTTAGTCCATTCACCCTTTTTAAGATAAGAGGTCGATACAATAAACTTATCGTCTTTTAAATCACTAGTAGATTTAACCTTAGTCACTCCCTCTTTACTGCCTGTTACTTCCTCATAGGCTACAAACTGAGTAGGGCTTAATACCGTTATTGTGCCTTTAGTGTAAAATCCTGCCGTAGTGAAATAATAAAATACGAGTGACTTCTTTTTGCTATCATAAAAAATCATCGACTCACCGCCATACTCACCCTCGTTAATCGAGTGCATGGTACGAATAGCTTTACCGTTTAAAGCGCGTTCCCAACGGCCAACATCTTGTATTTTTTTAGCGCCTTCTGGTACTTTAAAGTCTGCTTGCCACGTTCCTAAGTAAGGTTTAAACACTTCTAGCTCTTTATCAAGGTTACTGGCAGTTTCATTAGCAAAGCTACTAAATGTGCATAAACATAATGCTAAGAATAGCGATTTAAAATATGTCATAATTTGGCTCTCGTTGTTAGGCTCTTATAAGCCCAGTATAGGTGATAATTAATTGATAAAGAAAATATTAATCACGTTCTCATTGCTTTATTTAGCTGCCATTTGGTTAGCTTACCCGCTGCAATACTTACCTGTTTATATACCAATATATGTACCTGGTTATATAAGTGTATTAAGTGCTATAACTTTTTTAATGTACGCGTGGGATAAGCGACAAGCTAAGCGTTCTTCACATACAAAAGTAAACCGCACGCCAGAGCGTACACTGCAACTACTTGCATTATTTGGAGGATGGCCGGGGGCATTACTTGCTCAACAATTACTTCGTCATAAATCGCAAAAGCGACGTTTTATTATTGTGTTGTGGTTATGTATTTTAATTAATGTTGGTAGTTATTTCGCAGTAGGATATTTGTGGCTTTATGAAGGATTTAATATGCCTTAGGCCAGTTATTAAATTAACCAGGCTAAGGCATATAAACTAAAACGTACTGAGAAGCTTATTGAGCCGATTGGCTTGCTTCCATTGTATCGAGTTCAACAGTTAGTATTGTTTTTTTATCAACTGAAACCCATTTTCTGTAAGTAAGGTATCCTGCTTTGCTTACTTCAATATCGTATTTACCTTCTTTAAGCTCAATACCAGCTTTGTAAACAGGGTTGATATTCATAATACGAACGCGAGCATCAGCAGGGTTAGTAATAACTGTTAATGAAATTGGTGCAGCTACTTCGTTAATCTCTGCAATAGGTTCTAAAACTACTTGCTCAGTTTCTTGGGCTGGAGGAGGTGTAGAACAACCGCTTAATAACAGTAAACCCAAAAGTGCGCTTAATTTTTTCATAGGTACTCCGTAAAATTATTTTAAATAATAAATGTTAAATGTCACGAAATATCATGGAGGAGTATTAATAAGTTGGGGTACCTAACTCGTCTTCCTTGACTTTCGTTTGTTTAAAAAACAAATTGGCGTACAGTTTAATATGTATCCAGCTCAGGTTCAATTATTGTTATTAATTTATAAAGTTTTAAATAAATTTAACGCTATGCTTATGCTGCTCATTTAAAGTAATAAAGTGGCTTCATCGCTATTATCGCGTTCAAAGTTTAAGTTGAACTGACCTTGACGAGTGGTAGTAAAAATAGCGCGCTGCCAATCTTCCACTTCATTTTTAATTGCGTGGTCAAATAACGTTTTAAACAACGCTGTTATATTTTCAGATACAGCAATTGCATGCTGTGTTTCGTCGTCTGCTTTAATAAAGTGAGCTTTGCACTCAATCACATTATTATCGCAATCTAAAATAAGCTGTGCTTCAAGCCACGGAGCATCAATTTGTTGATAAAGATACTGACCTAGGTGTTGCGGGATGTGTTTTATATCAGGTTGCATTGGCTGTCCTTAGCGCTCATGTTTATTACGTATTAAATCATTGGCTAGCATTGGATGTGGCGTAAGCTGTACTTTGGTTATACCAAGTAAGTTTGCCACTAACGCATGCTCTAAACACCAGTACCCAATATAATAATCAGTATATTCAAATTCACAATTACATTCATGGTTGCCGTGCCAGTCGGCATCATCAAGTTGGGCATACCACTGCGATATAAACTGGTTTAGCTTCTGTGCTTGCGTATTTTTATCAAGACTAAAGGCATCAAACAAACACTGGTAAACATCAGGGTAATAGAGGGTTTTTGCCATAGGGCGCTGTGAATCACCGAGCTTTACGGCAATAGCATCAAATAATGCATCTTTACCTTGTTCACCAATGACATCAAGCGTTTTACTAATATGCTCAGTGGGCGCGTCGCAGGCAACTAGCAACGACAGCCACCAAAGCGTATAAATATAGCGATTTATATTCGCAGAGCCACACGCATCGCCAGCGCCTCCAAGTTGCTCAAAATCAACACGGTAAAACTGATGGGGTTGTGGAATGTTATTAGCTACCAAGGTGAGCTGTTCACGATAAGGTAAAATAGCGAGTACAAAAGGGCGTAGTTCATCAATATAGGCACCATAAGAATAATGCGCCACAGCTCGCATAATGGCTAGTTGAAACAATCTCTGAGCCACATCAACGCGCTGAGTAGGGGAAGTAAATACAGCGTCGTCGAGTGCAGCTTGTGTTTCAGTTAGTGCTTCATCAAGGTCACTTGTAAGTGTTTGAAAGTAGCTTTCATCCTTACGGTTATCACGTAACATCCATGTCATCCTTTAAGGTGAACTAAATCTTTAGGGTAATACGGGTGGTCAATAAAGCTACTGTCGTCAATATTATAAAGTTTAACGACTAAAGCCGAACCCCAGCACCAGTAGCCAATGTAAGCATCCGTATCCATTAAGTGGTAATCAGGGCTTCCTTCGGCTTTATACCATGCATCAAGATATGCTTTCACTAATTCAGGTCGCTGCTCGGGTGTCCCTTCAATAACACTGTATAACTTACCAAAACGTTTTTTGAATAACGGCATTGTTGCAGCTTGGCGTTCACTATCTCCCATCGCGATAGCGAGGTTATCGAGTAAAGCATCTTGCCCTTGATTAGCTATAAGCTCAAATGCTTTTAGGTAATAGTCTTCACCCATGCCCAAGCAGTAGGCAAAGGTAAGCCAAATAATTGTGCGCCTTAAATCATCTTCGTGTAACTCCTCCCAATCGATACGATTTTTTTGCTCATTTGCAGGCAAGGCGTCAGCATAGTCTTTTTGCCATTGACGGTATTCAAGTGCTTCAAGTAAATGAGGCTTAAGCTCAGTTAAGTTGTCTCCGCGAGAGTAACGTTCGTGAAGCAATCTTGAGGTGTAATCTACGAGTCTAAAAGAAAACCTCATTTTTGAATTAACAGTTAAGCTGTTATCATTTTTTAGGTCATCAATGTATTCTTGAATTGTTTCAAGACTAAATTCTACTTGTTCATCAAAGTAAGCTTTACTTTTTAATTTATCTCTAAGCATTTTTTCTTCCTAAAAGCCTAGGGGTGTACCGATGACACTCCCACTAATATCTAATTTTTTTACAACAAGCGTACCATCAGGCTTATTGCGTATTAATATTTTTTCAACTGAGCCATCATTTTTATCTAGGCTTTTCAAAATTTTCGATCGTTCTTTCCTACTTAGCCCTGCTTTTTCAAGTCTTTCATCATTAAGCCACTTGTCACTCATTTGCTTGCCGTCACTAGTCATTCCTAGCCTGGCCTTGTTGTACTTGGCTTCAGTAATGGCTGTTTTTGGTGGCGGGCCTATATAAGAATAAATACCATCAATGCCCGTTTCGCCCATTTTATACTGACCATTTGTATTACCGATGGGTTTATAGTTTTTTGATGTCATTAACGCATGGGCATTATATTCACCTGCGGCTGCTTTTCTATGATTAAGTGATTTAAATATGTCTTTAAAATCATCAGGTGTTTTCAGGCTTAAGCGACTCGCTGCTTTAGCCCCTTTAAGCTCATTACTAATTGGCGCATCTAATTCATTCGCAACGCTCTTTTTAGGTTTACCCACAATACCGGTGCTTTTCGGCGGTTCGAATTCATCGAGGGCTTTGTTTACGCGATTGCCAATCTCACTTGCTGCGTCTTTAACGCCCTGGTCTATTTTGGGCGCTATTTCATCAAGCTGTTTAATCGTGGCTTGCATGCCGTCTATGGCAAGCTGTGGCAGCAGCAAATCATATTGCCAACTTGTTGATATTTCGTGAAGTGTATCGCGCAGGCCTTTTATAAAGGCTTTTACTTCGCTGGCTGCTTGTTTACCTAGGTCTTGCCAATTTATTTTACGTAAATACTGAACAGGGTCGCCTTTGCCCAACTTGCGTAACACTGCAATTGCGGCTTCTATTGTGTCGCCGCTGTTTTTAATCACCACTTTACCGACGCCTTTTACCGCGGAGCCGAGCACCGGTACTAAACCTATCGCGGTGAGCGTAAAGGCAATCCAGCCATCACTGTCGTTGGCTTTATCGTCATCAGTCAGTAGCATTATATTGGCTAAAATATCCCGCACGTCCATGACTTGGTCAATAACAGGTATCATTGAAATAATACTGCCTACCACAATCTGCGCCGTTGTAGGGTCTTTATTAAAGTCACCTTGCAGTGCTCCCCATAACCAATCACCTTGCAGTGCTCCCCATAACCAATCACCTGCTTGGCTGGCTATGTTGCTTGCTTCATCAAGTGTTGCTGCTTGCCCAGCTCTGCTCATTTGTATGGCAGAGGCGGGGGTTATTCTTTTATAAAGTGGGTTTGGCGTGGTGTTATCTTGTGGTTCAAACTCGCGCGTATCTTCGCCGTATTGAACAGTAAATTGACCATTTGGTACGTCGGTTAATTGCGCTATCCCGTCTTCATCTAGCTGGCCTGTGCTTTGTGTTCCATCATCAAATTTAATTGTATAAGGTGCGTTTTTTACAGGGCTGCCATCTTGATAAACATAAAGTAAATCCACTACGCTTGACGTTGTTGCAGCAATACCTGCGTCATTAATGGTTATATCACTAATGCGGCTAATATTGGCAGGGCTTGCATTGCTCGGTGCCCGCGCTGTTTGTGGACTAGTTATGTTGTAATCAACTGGGCCATCAAAGGTTATAAATGTGCCATCGAGTGTAAGTACGTTAGTGGCGGTAATATCAACATTGCCTTGACTGTCGAGTTTTATCTCGCCGCCTGCGTTGTGAATAATTAAATCGCCATTACCTGAGCCCGTAATGCTTATATTATCGTTTGTTTGTAAAAACGTAGAGCCATTAGGCACATTAAGCTTTTACTTTTTAAGCGCAGCGTCTCTAGCCCTCTTTGTGAATAATTTACTCAAAAAACATATTGCACAAAGAGAAAAGAATGAGAAGTAAATGAGGGACCCAATTTGAAATACAGCCAAAAGCTAAGGTACTAATTTTAAAAGGCTGTAGCACCAGCAAGCATCCATGTTGTTAAAGGGCGGTTAAATTATTGCTTAACGTGTTGGAACAGCGGCGATTACTTCTTCATCGTTATTATCGCGTTCAAAGTTTAAGTTAAATTGGCCTTTACGCGTCATTGTAAAAATAGCACGTTGCCAATCTTCCACTTCATTTTTAATGGCGTGGTCAAATAACGTTTTAAACAACGCTGTTATATTGTCAGATACAGCAATTGCATGCTGTGTTTCGTCATCTGCTTTAAAGTGAGCTTTGCACTCAATCACATTATTATTATCGCAATCTAAAATAAGCTGTGCTTCAAGCCACGGAGCATCAATTTGTTGATAAAGATACTGACCTAGGTGTTGCGGGATGTTTTTAATGTCGGGTTGCATTTGCTGTCCTTAGCGTTACTTTACATCATTAATCATTGCTCAATGAGTACGACGATTGATTTACCTTGCTCAGCCGCATCTCTAAAGGTTACAAAGTACTTGTCTCGAACTAGCTCATACGCTTCGGGGTTTACTTCGTCGATACCATCTTGCTCAATTTCAGCAATAATTTGCTGACCTTCCAAATTGCTAATATCGAAGTCGTATTTTTCTTCCATTATGGTATATAAATCTTTGACCATATCAGCAGGAAAAAATCCGAAAGTACCGCTAATATCAGCGTCAGGTGGTAGTAGCTTATGAGGGAAAAAGTTAAAACTAGCAATAAGTAATAAGCGGCTATTACCAGCGATGGCATCCCACAATTGCAGTGCTGGCTCAAAGCCGCGCAGGTTTATTTCGATTGACTGCCAATGAATGGCTTCTTCTTCAGTAATTTCCAGTAACTGTTGGTATTTGCTTTCATCATCACCGTTAAGCGAGGTCGGGTAACTTTCTTCGTCAATAAGTAATAAGTGAATTAAGCTGCTCATAGGTAATAGGCTCGTGTTGTGTGATTAGCGAACTAATCAATTAAAAATAAGGGTAGATAAAGTGAATTGGTTTGGCATTGCCAGCCGTGCAGGTCTTTGCCTAATTTAGCCATAGTAAGCGCATTTAAACAGATAAAGCCTTCTTCCATATCTTTGTAATCACCAAATTTGCATTCATCAGTATGCCATTTTATGGCTTTATCAATACTGGCTTGCCAAAGTGTTATATCGGCTGATGTTAAAGCAGAAATCGCTTCGATTAACGGGAGGATATACTGTAATACATCTTTATCCTTGGTGTTTTTGGTTTCAAGTAAGGCGGCATCAATATCGCTTTGCTCAGGTGTGCCACCTGTAACAATATTTTTTAATAATTCAACATATTGGAGTTTGGCTTGATGTTGAACACTCGATAGTTTTATTTCACTGTGTTTAAGTTTTTCTAAAACTTCCTGCTCAGCAAAAAGAAGAACAATATTGAGATCTTGTTGAATAGTCCAATCGTTATGACTTGTTTTTAACTCAGGGTCAAAACCTCGTAAAAATGCAAAAGGTGCTGCTTTTTCGAAGTATGATTTAGTTTCAGGGAAATTTTCTAATACATAGTATGCATATGCTAATTCAATATATTTATTAGCTACCACAAAGGTGGCTTGCTGCCTCACTTCTATATAAACAGAATTGTCTAGTATTTGAGGTGTTCGCTTAGTTAAAACAATAGGAGCACGTTTAAATAGTCGCTCAAAGTCAATTTCACATTTATTTAAATTTAACATTAAAATTTCTCTACGGTAAAGGTTGTAATTTTCCACCAATTATTTTGCCGTTATCTTCAACAGCTTCGATAACTAATTTACTTATTTTTGGATCGCCATCTTCAATAGCATCGAATAAATTTTCACCTAATTGATTCTGAGCTTGGTATTTTTTAGATTTTTTCATGCTAGCCAGAGTGTTATCAATCCATTTATCAGTCATTTGATCTCCCTTTTTGGCTCCTTTAGTAAGTTTGGCACCAGGTCCTTTAGCTTCTACAATAAAGTATTCTAGCACGTTGCCGTCTTTATCACGCTTAGCCCAAACTTGGTCAAAACCGGGCCCAGGACCAAAACCTAATTCCATTTTCGCAGGTGGCGGTGGCTTAGAAAAGTGTTTTGCCATATATGCACTTGCAGCACGTTCTCCTTTAACCTCGGTCAGCTTCGCTTTAAATGCGCCAATGCGGCTACTAGAATCTTTATCATTAATAGCTTTGGCTAGTTTTTTCTTATATGCCGTTTCATAGTCCGCTAGGTTTTTGTAATGGGCATCAAGAGCAGGGTTTCTTACTAACTTAAGTGCTGACACTTGCGTTGTTACGCCTCGATTGGTACCTGGTTGTAATGCCGCATCGGGCTTGTCAATGCGCTCAATTAATTTAGGTTGCTCAGGCGATACTGTGTGCGATATTGTTTTATCTAGCTGTTTGCGCTTAAGTATATCGGCCATATTAACCAGTGCGCGATTGGCGCTGGCAAGGTGTTTTGATTTACTCGCTGCAGAAGCGGCAACACCCACCCCGCCTGTTAATATCGCTAATAATATTTCAAAGGCCATTACACCGGTTATACGTTGTTTATCTACGTACGAATGGGCTTCAATATAGTCATACGGAAAGCGCGCGAGTGTATTGCGGGTATCTTCATCGTCCATTAAGGCGAGTAATAATTCAAAGGCATCTGATAATGTACTGGTTGTTTTTTGGCTAAAGGCTAAAATTGTTTCAAGTTCGTGCTTAACCGCGTGTTTATCACCACTTGCAACAGCGTCAATCATTCTAAAGCAGGCAGAATACACACTGATATTTACATCAATCCCCAATACGATTAAATCAGCGATACCCGTTACAAGGGACTTTGCGCCTTGATACAGGCCCGTTGCGCGTGCACCGGTTTCAATCATCCATTGGGTAAAAAAGTCCTCTTGCTCAAAAATAGCATCGCCAATAGCTGCTTGTTTGCGTATTTCATTAAGCATAGAGGTGAGATGTTGTTTAAAGTCGTTACGCAGTTGGATGAGTTGTTGTTCATCCGCTTGAGTGGTTGCGCGCAGCAAAACATCACTTTTACCTTGCGGTAAATTAGCCAAGGTGGCTACACCGTTTGCCAGTGAGCCGGTATGTTCAACGCCCTCATTATCGATAACAATATAGTCAATACCATCAACGGGCGAACCATCATCATAAAGGTATTCAAGTTCAAGCTGAGCGAGTGTACTTGCGGATAACGTATTGTCACCCAAATCAAACGCAGTCACTTGGCTAATGTTAACAGGGCTTGCATTGCTCGGTGCCCGCGCTGTTTGTGGGCTGGTTATGTCGTAATCAACCGGCCCATCAAAGGTTATAAATGTGCCATCGAGTGTAAGTACGTTAGTGGCGGTAATATCAACATTGCCTTGACTGTCGAGTTTTATCTCGCCGCCCGCGTTGTGAATAATTAAATCGCCATTACCTGAGCCCGTTATGCTTATATTATTGTTTGTTTGTAAAAACGTAGAGCCAGTAGGCACATTAAGCTTTAAGTCGCTGTTATTGGTTTTAAGGAGTATGTCGCTTTGGGCATTTACTTTTACTGCACGTCCGGTGAGGAGTGATATTTCATTCTCGCTCGTAAGGGCCGCATTTTTACCACTGAAGGCTTGGCTGCCACCACTTTGATAATTTACATGGCTGTTATTTGTGGTTTGCGACACGTTATTTTTAACATCAATAAATTGATTGTTTTTAATAACAAACTGAACATTGTTTTGTTCTGTTTCAAGGCATAGGTCGCGCCCAGCGTGTAAATTTATAGTCCCGAGTTGGCTTATCCATTGAATAAATTGGCGGCCTGATTTTATAGCATTTAATTCAATATAGTGCTCACTGGCGAGTGTTTGTAAGATGACTTTGGGTACATCTTTGTCGTCATCGAACAGGAGTTCATTTTGCGCGGCGCTTAATAAGCGATTATGTGTTGGGTTAGCGGCTGTAACTACGCTTGGCTGGTCGGCGTTTAGTGCAAAACCCATTATAAATGTATTATTTGGGTCGTTATTAATACACCCAATAAGTACCTCAGAGCCACCAACGAGTGGAAAGTGCCAGCCAGTGGCTTGAGGTTGATTTTCACAAGCATATAGCGCTAGTTTTTTTAGTGCAGGGCTTGATTGAATTACTGGGCGAGCTGTTTTATCAAACTCGGTACGAATACGGTATTGGCCATGTTCATCTACAAATGCATTACTTGTGAGAGATTCTACGGTTGCTGGAAATACCATGGGCTTAGGCGTGTGGGGCTCAGGCATTGCTTTGTAAGGTGTACCGCGCTCTATAAATTGCGCTACGCAGTGATAGTGCGTTTCACCTTCATGGCTGCTTTCGTCATTTGCTTGATTAAGGGTGTGCTCTATTGCAATGCATAGCAAATCACCACTGGCAAACCCCATATTATCGTCAAGCGAAATTGAGCAGCCTGCAAATACATCAGATACATTACCCGTAAGCGTAACCAGTTTATTGTGTGTGGCTAATGCATTACTAAAGCTTTGTGTTTGTGCTGATGCTTCGGCGTCTGAGTTTGCAGCAGGCTCGAAAAAAGATTGACTGTTACTGGCTACTTTTTGGAATTGTCCATGGGCATTACTTTGCGCTGCATTATTATATAAGGTTTGTGTTACTTCACTGTGCATAAAGCCGACAAAGTTACCCCAGTACTGGGCGTTCATCCCCGCGTTTGCTTTAACTTCTAATACACCCGTACTTAAATAGGGGCTGTTGAGGTTGCTGTCACTTATAACAAGTGTTTCGGTGTTTGATTCACTTTCAATCCAATAAAAAAGACCATGCTGAGACATCAAGCGATTAAAAAAGGCCCAGTCACTTTCCATTGCTTGCACACATTGCTTTAAATGCGGTAAGGCGGAGCTTGTCCTAAAAACGATTTGTCCTGATGAATAACCTGCTTTTTGTGCTAAGTAATTTAATACATCTTGTACGTTTACGGTAATAAAGACTTTACTGTTTGAGGTGTCTTTTAAGGTGGATAATCGATCTTGAATGTTTATTTTAAAGCGATGTAGATTGTTGAATACACCCATATTGGTTACAGATGTAATCAGGCCGCATTGTTCTCTATATCTTTTATTTTTATTAACAAAAATCACACTGGCATTAGCAAGTAGTATATCTGTATTGATTTTTACTGAAGATTCAACGGTGAGTGAATAACTAAAGCCTTTATTAATTTTTTCGTAGCCATGTAGGTAAGTAACATTAAAGTCTTTGTCATTAACCTTCAAAAAAAAATTAGATTTAGTCAAAACGTTGCAATCCCTGCTCGGTAAAATTAGTGGCGTAAACATACCTTTTTGTGTGTTAATGATCAACTGGATA
>NZ_PJAV01000164.1:0-89852 GCF_002836695.1 Pseudoalteromonas sp. 78C3 | reverse complement strand
CTTAATATTTAAAGGCTAATGTAATTCGATATGACGCCGAATTTATTTTGGCTTGTTAGGACAACTAAAGAGGTATTGCATGAAGGAAAATCATGACAAATATAGTATTGACAATACGGACTACACCGTAGGTCAGGACAACGTACAAAAGTGGGGTTTTGATATACACAACCCTGTTTTTGGAACTAGTGCGGGCCTGATTGTCATCTTTTTAATCGCCATACTTGTTACCGACCCACAAACTGCAAAAACAGCGCTTGATAGTATCAAGACCGATATTATTAATAATTTTGATGCCCTATTTATGTGGGCTGCTAACTTCTTTGTACTCTTTTGTTTAGCACTTATTGTTTCTCCTTACGGGAATATTCGCCTTGGTGGTGATGATGCTAAACCTTCTCACTCTCGAGTTTCATGGCTTGCTATGTTATTTGCTGCAGGTATGGGTATCGGCCTTATGTTTTGGGGCGTTGCTGAACCGGTTGCTTACTTTACTGGTTGGTACGAAACACCACTTAATGTAGCCGCTAATACACCAGAAGCTGCAAAATTAGCAATGGGCGCAACTATGTTCCATTGGGGTCTTCATCCTTGGGCTATTTACGCTGTTGTTGGTTTATCTCTTGCATTTTTTACGTATAACAAAGGTTTACCGCTTTCTATTCGTTCTATTTTTTATCCTATATTAGGTGATAGAGCATGGGGTTGGCCTGGTCATATCATTGATATCTTAGCTGTACTTGCTACGTTATTTGGCCTTGCAACATCTTTAGGTTTAGGTGCTCAACAAGCCTCTGCAGGTATTAACCATGTATTTGGTACAGAAGGTGGCATTGGCTCTCAAATTCTAGTTATTGCGGGTGTAACACTTTTAGCCATTGTTTCTGTGGTTCGCGGTATTGACGGTGGTGTGAAACTGCTAAGTAATGTAAACATGTTAATTGCTTTCTCATTATTATTGTTTGTTTGTTTAGTGGGCTTTGCTGTAGCAATGGGTAATGTACCGACTACCGTGATGGGCTATGTAGAAAACATTATTCCATTGAGTAATCCTCACGGCCGTGAAGACGAAACATGGATGCATGGCTGGACTGTATTTTACTGGGCTTGGTGGATTTCTTGGTCACCGTTCGTAGGTATGTTTATCGCGCGTGTATCACGTGGTCGTACAATTCGTGAGTTCTTAATTGCGGTATTACTCGTCCCTACTGCTGTTACCATTTTATGGATGTCTATATACGGCGGTATTGCTATTGATCAAGTAGTTAATGGTGTTGGTGCACTAGGCACTAATGGTTTAACTGATGTCCCTTTAGCTATGTTCCAGATGTTTGATGCATTACCTCTATCTAATATCTTATCATTTATTGCGATTATATTAGTGTTAGTATTTTTTATTACGTCATCTGACTCAGGCTCATTAGTCATTGATTCAATTACAGCTGGCGGTAAAATTGACGCACCGGTGCCACAACGTATATTTTGGGCAACGGTAGAGGGCGCAATTGCAGCGGCCTTACTTTGGATTGGTGGTACACAAGCAATCGAAGCACTACAAGCAGGTGCTGTTTCTACAGGCTTGCCATTTACTATTGTATTGTTGTTTATGTGTTTAAGCTTAGTTTTAGGTTTACGAACTGAGCCTCGCCCAGTTAAATAATACTTTTAGTAAGCAATACTTTTAATTAGTAACGAAAGCGCCGCAATTTTTGCGGCGCATTTTTATTTAACTATTTAAGGTTATACCCATTCGCTTAATAAAGTGATCTATTTTGTGGCAGGAAAAACTTCTCGATAGTAAGGCAAAATTTCTTTATTTAGTTGCTCTAAATGAGAAATTTTTAACGCAGCTAGCGTCAGGTTTAACCCTCAATATGATTAAAGTATTATTGCGTATTAGTATTATACCCACAACTCTGAGATTGGAGTATCTACACGGTAATGATGACTCAGTTGCGCTTGTAAAAGCTCAGCTGTGGCAAGTGCATCCGTTAACGCATTATGATTTTGGTACGCAGGTAGGGAATAACGCGCACGGCAATCTGTTAATCTGAGCGAGCCTAGTTTTGTATTAAATAATCGGCCTAATAAACCTTGCCTCTCTTTTAGTGCTCTTTTTTCTAGCTCCATTGTGTCAACAAGAGCAAACTCAATACCTTCTTTAAGCCTTAGTAATAACGCATTATTTAAAAAATGGCGTTCTATTGCGGCGTAATGTACCACGACAACTTTACCACTTAGCGCTTCAAGTAAAGGCTCAATAATTCGATTAAAGTCTGGGGCGTCATCGACCTCAGAGTGCGTTATTCTATGGATTAAAATAGACTCTTCATGCAGGTTACGTCTTGGTTGAACAACCCAATGCCGGCTGTGTTTGCAATAAATACGCTTTAAATTAAACGGCACTAAGCCAACACTCACAATATCGTCGTTTTGGCTATTTAAACCTGTTGTTTCAAAGTCCATTGCTACGAAAGGCACATCTTCTACAGCGGCTTTATCTTGATTATAAGCACCTGCATAAAAGTGTTTTAGAAGTTTATTTTCGGTGCTGTTGGCAAGCTCGTTATATCTAGCTTGCCAATCAACTGCTTTGTAATTACGCGGGTTCATAGGCTACTTCACACCTGAGTTTGCTGTGTAGCTAAATTTCAAATAGCTTTGTGCTTTTTCTAAAATAGCGAATGCCTCTTTCAAGTTTCGCTGTTCAAAAGGAGACAGTAAATGTGGGTCTAAGTCGTTATCAGGCTCTTCGCCCTTCTCTATTTGCCACGCTTGATGGCGAATTCGCATCATGGCAATATACTCAAGTGAATCACGTAAATCTTGCGCTTTACCCTGCGGTAATAGCTTAGCTTCAATAATGTCTTCTAATCGCTCAAACGAGTTTTGTTTACGCGAACCAATAGCTAATGCGTGTACACGTATAACATCAGAAAGTGGTGCAGTACCTCTTCGTTTTAAGTTCATTGAACGCTTATGTTGGCCGTTATGCTCCATAACAAAGCCTTTAAAAAAGCCAAGAGGTGGTGTCCTATTTCGAGCATTTGCCGCCATATTTGCTAGAAATATACGATTCACTTTACTTTGTTTCGCTATAAATATTTTAAGCTCGTCGGCCCACTTGGTTTTGCCCCATACACCGTCTAAATCAAAAAATATAGAGCTATTAAGCAGTGCTTGTGGTTTTGGCTGGGCTATCCAATCAGCAAATTGATCAAACCACTCTGAGCGAGTTTTACGCCATTTTTTAAACGACGCCATTATTTCTCCATCACAGTAGGTGTAACCACACTGCGCTAAGCCATCACACACAAAATCGGCAATACTTTGAAAATACGCGTTATGTTTTTCGTCATCGTAACTGTCATCTAAAATTAGTGCGTTATCTTGATCAGTTACAATAAGTTGCTCGTCGCGAGCCATTGAGCCCAGTGCAATAAAACAATAAGGAACGGGAGGTGGACCAAAATTTTCTTCAGCTAATACAAGTAATCTTTGTTTAAATGTACGTCCTATAACGGCCATGGCAGTACCAATCATGTGTGAATTTGCATCTTCATTAACCATACGGACAAATACATTGGGCAATTGGCGTGCATAATGGGCTAAATCCTCAATTGTTTGTTGAGCAAGTATGCCGCGTACAAGTAATAAGCTGCTTTGCGATTCGTAACGTAAAATATCAGAGAGGGAGATAACTCCTATAGGACGTCTTTTTTGTACTACGGGCAAATGATGGAGATTATCTCTGAGCATGGCAAGTACTGCTTCAAAAATATAGTCATTAGCGTCTAAAAGCACTAAGTTAGTAGACATAATATCTTTTGCTTGTGTATTAAAGCTAAGCCCTTTAGCCACTACTTTTGATCGTAAATCCCTATCGGTTATAATGCCAACGACTTGTCCATCATCTTCCTCAGGATCGTCGTTTATTGGTTTATTTACATCGGTTACCAAAACTGACGATACCGCCTCTTCGGTCATTAATTTAGCGATATCTTGTATTGTAGAGGTTGCATCTACGGTGACTACATCTCTGTGAATTAATGATTTTACTTTAGCTGTTGTAAGGTCATTGCCATCGGCTTGTTCAACAATAGCTTGATGCAAACGTACGTTACCGTCTGTTTCAAAGTAATCAGCAAACGCATCAAACTCATCACAGTAACGATTGAATAGCTCAACATTTATACAATAAACTAACGTATCTTCAAGAGCAGTTGCAGGAAAACGCACCTTACGGTTCATCAATAAACCCATTTGACCAAATATCCCTGCGATGGCCAAACGATTGTATAGCTCACCATTTCGGCGATACATTTCTACAGAACCACTTCTAATCACATACAAATCAGATATGTCTTGTCCAAAACTCAAAATATCTGTTTTTGCTCTAAAATAAGCAACTTCTACTTGTTGAGCTAGCTCATTAAGCGCTTTTTGAGGTAAGTCATCAAAAGGAGGATGTTGTGCTAAAAATTGTGCGATTTCAACTTGTTCGGCTTGCATAAATCCCTTCCTGTATGCGCATTAAAATGACTAAATCTGTTTTGCAGATTAACACTATCATCGGAGTGTGAAAACAATTACTGCACAATTTTGGGCACAAAAAAAGAGTCTAAATAGACCCTTTAAATGTAATACTTATTGTAAAAATTTATTTACCGCGCTGAGCGTCTTTTTGGGCTTTTTTGGCTTCTTTACGTTGCTGTAAAACAGCCTGTGCCTCATTACCAATATGGCCTTCACCACGGGCTTGCGCTAATTCTATTTGCTTTTGGCGCTCCGCAAAACGTGTCCGTTGCTCGTCTGTCACTTCTTCAATACAATGATGACAAGATACACCTTCCATGTATTCAGGCTTTAACTTTTCGTCTTCTGTAATTGGCATACGGCACGCGTGGCATTGATCATAAGAGCCTTTTTGTAAGTCGTGATCAACCGCAACGCGATTATCAAATACAAAACATTCGCCTTCCCACATGGTTTCTTCTTTTGGCACTTCTTCTAGATATTTTAAAATGCCGCCTTCAAGATGATAAACTTCGTCAAAACCTTGCTCTTTCATGTAGGCCGTCGATTTTTCGCAGCGGATACCACCTGTACAAAACATCGCTACTTTTTTATGTTTTTCAGGGTCTAAGTTTTCTTTAGCCCACTGTGGAAATTCGCGAAAGGTTTTAGTATTTGGATCGACTGCATTTTGAAATGTACCAATTTCAATTTCGTAATCATTACGTGTATCAATTAAAATTACTTCTGGATCAGATATAAGTGCGTTCCACTCATTTGGCTTTACATAGCTACCCACAACTTTAAGCGGATCTACGCCTTCAACGCCCATCGTTACAATTTCTTTTTTTAGTTTTACTTTAGTGCGGTAAAACGGGCATTCATCATCGTAAGATTCTTTTGTTACGATGTTTTTTAAATTTGGTTGCTCATCAAGCCAGGCTAATAAGTTGTCTATCCCTTCACGTTTTGCAGAAACAGTGCCGTTTATACCTTCGGCAGCGAGTAGTAAAGTACCGCGTACTTCATTTGCTTCCATCACTTCAAGCAAAGGCTTACGGATAGCTTCAAATCCAGGTAAACCAACAAATTTATACAGCGCACATACTACAAAGTGATCGCCCGTTACATTATCTTTATGAACAACAGTCATTATATTTCCTATTTTGCCTTGTTAGCCAGTATTGGCGTTTACCGAATCGTAAATCCGGCGCATATGGGGCGCGTATTTTACGCTTTTTTAGTTTAATTGCAAAAAATAGCGCTATAGATTGGTTTTTACTGTTAGCGACCTATCTGTGTAAGCTATAATGCGCTGATAAATTTATAGACTTAATTTGCTCATTTTGGAGAAACACACATTGCAGTTTACTGATCTTGGGATTGATACACGCCTTGAAACACAACTAGCACATCAAGGGATCACCCAGCCCACCGATATTCAAGCGCATGCAGTGCCTACCGCACTTGCAGGGCATGACATTTTCGCTCAGTCTAAAACTGGGTCGGGCAAAACCTTGGCGTTTTTATTACCTGCTGTACAAAGGGTTATGAAACAAAAAGCACTCAGTAAACGCGATCCTCGTGTACTTATTGTTGCTCCTACTCGTGAGCTTGCTACGCAAGTATTTACCCAGCTGCGTTTATTAATTGCAGGCACAGCCATTAAGGCCGTAAAAATACTTGGTGGCGAAAACTTTAATGACCAAATAAAAGCACTTAGAAACGACCCACAATTCGTAGTTGCTACACCTGGGCGTTTAGCTGATCACATTACAAAACGCTCATTACAATTGAGTGGACTAGAACTGCTTATTTTTGATGAAGCCGATCGTATTTTAGATTTAGGCTTTACCGAGCAGTTAAAAATGATTAACGAGCAAGCTAATCACCGCTTACGTCAAACGTTATTGTTTTCTGCAACACTTGACCATGCACAAGTAGATGCTCTATCACGTAACCTATTAAAAAAACCAAAGCAAATTACGCTAAGTGCAGCGAACGAGCAACATAGCGATATTAAACAAACTTTATATCTAGCCGATCACCTTGACCATAAAGAAGCGCTATTAGAGCACTTTTTGAATCAAGATGATGTTGGTCAATGCATTATCTTCACAGCAACACGTTCTGACACGAGTCGCTTGAGTGAAGCGCTTAATGCTAAAGGCTTCAAGTCTGTAGCGCTTGCTGGTGATTTAACACAAAATAAACGTTTAGATATAATGGATTCGTTTAGTCGCGAAAACTTTAAAATATTAATCACAACCGATGTTGCATCTCGTGGTTTAGATTTACTAAGTGTAACGCATGTTATTAACTTTGATTTGCCAAAACACGCTGAAGAATATGTACACCGCATAGGTCGTACAGGACGAGCAGGCTTTAAAGGTAACGCAATTTCATTAGTTGGCCCAAAAGATTGGGCAAGTTATTTAGCTATTAAAGCATTTTTAAATGATGAGTTAAAATTTGCGAGCGTAGAGGGCTTAAAAGCTAAGTTTAAAGGTTTAAAAGAGAAAAAGCCTGAGGCAACGTGGGATAAATCTAAAGAAAAATCCGCCGCTGTTAAAAAGCCTGTATTTAAACGCAAAGCCAAACCTAAAAAGCCAACAGCACCAATTAAAGCACCAATGAACATTGATGGCGATACACCAATGCGCCGTAAAAAAAAGACTGAGCAGGAATAATTATGAGTTACCTAGGAACCACACAAACATTATTTGTAAAAGAAGTGAGTAACGAAGGTGCTTACTTAGACGGTCATGATTTAGGTGAAGTGTTTTTACCAAAACAAGAAATTAAACATGAGCTTGAAGCGGGCGATAGCATTAGTGTATTTATCTTTTTAGACAACGCTAACTTAGCAACTGCCACAACTAAAAAGCCACACGCACAAGTAGGTGAATATGCCCTGCTTCGCGTTAAAGAAATTAATAGTATTGGTGCATTTTTAGATTGGGGTCTTGAAAAAGATGTACTAACCCCGTTTAACGAACAAAAACCACGCATGCAAGAAGGTCACTCATATTTAGTTCGTTTGTACCTTGATAATGCAAGCCAACGTATTTGTGCATCAAATAACTTTAATCGCTTCCTATCTAAAGATGAGCCACAATATACTCACTTACAAGAAGTGGATTTAATTGTTGCTGGCAAAACAGATATTGGCTACAAGGTATTAATTGAAGAATCGCATTTCGGTGTTGTTTTTTACAATATGGTATTTAAAAGCTTATTTGTGGGTCAAAAGCTTAAAGGCTTCATTCAGAAAGTACGTGAAGACGGAAAAATTGATGTTGTATTAGAAAAGCCAGGTATGGGAAAAGTAAGTGACCTTGGTGAAACTATTATGCAAAAACTAAAAAATGAAGGTGGTGTTATCCCATTAGGTGATAAATCTGAACCTGAAGCTATAAAAAAGATGTTTTCTACTAGTAAAGCTAACTATAAAAAAGCAATTGGTGGATTATTCAAACAAGAGTTGATAGATATTGAAGCGAAATCCATTCGCTTAAGATCTTAATTATAAATAATAGGCTGTAATTACTAATATTATCTGTTTGTAATTAACCTAAAATATACTTATAAGGCAATGTACATTGCGTATATTGCCTTGAATAATCAAGCACTTCACCTTTTGACTCTAGGTTAAGCGGTGCCAAACGAAAAACCTTCTTTTCGCATTCTATTTTTTTATCATCAAGCTTAGATATGCAATCAGTTACTGTTATATGCTGAGATATGAGTGTATCCTCATTTTTGTAACATAGGTGGTGTGCATAATCTTGCATTGTTTGTTTAAAATCGAACATATTGACAGGGTAACTCGTGATTATATCTGTTACTGATGTAACATCATCATATGCTTTATTAGAAAAAAGATTTTTATTTACTGAAAAACCCGCAACAATAATAATTATAAAACCTAATAATAACTTCAAAACAAACCCCTACTACATTTCAATCCTAATAATGTAACATAAAATATACATGAGGTAAGGGCTTTTAGCACTATATTGCTGCTTTTTGTTAAATTATGCTATAGATCTATTAACATCACTAAGCACTTTTACGGGATCATCTGCCTGAGTAATAGGTCGGCCTATAACTAAATAATCACTTCCTGCATCTATTGCTTGCTTAGGAGTCATAATACGCTTTTGATCGCCAGCATCACTGCCTTCAGGACGTATACCTGGTGTTACAAGTTTAAAGTTCTCACCTAACTCTGCTTTTAAAGCTTTTGCTTCTTGTGCAGAACACACAACGCCATCAAGCCCTGCTTCCTTTGCAAGCTTAGCTAAATATATAACTTGCTCTTGAGCAGATTTATCAACGCCTAAACGCTTTAGTTCTGTTTCATCCATGCTTGTTAATACAGTAACCGCGATAAGTAATGGCGCTTTATCGCCAAATTGTTCTAGAGCCGATTTAGCTTTGCTCATCATTTCAAAACCACCAGAAGCATGAACGTTTACCATCCACACACCCATTTTCGCAGCTGCAGTAACAGCTTTAGCTACTGTATTAGGGATGTCATGAAATTTTAAATCTAGAAAAACATCAAAACCTAAATCAATTAACTCTTTAACAAATGCAGGTCCAAAATAAGTAAACATCTCTTTGCCTACTTTAAGACGACATGTATCAGGAGAAAGTTGTTTAACAAAGTTTAAAGCAACCTCTTGATCATCGTAATCTAATGCTATAAGAATTTTTTTTGAGTGTTCGAAAGACATGACTATCCTAATGTATGGCTATAATACCAATCCGCAATAATACTTAATCAATTTGAGGACCAAATCTGACGCTAACTGCGTTAAAAATTTCTTATATAGAACAATAATATTACGAAATTTTTGCCTTGTTATCGACACAATTTTCTTACCTCAAAACAGACCACTTAATTAAGCGAATTGATATAAAGTAATTGTATAAGTAGATTTAATGCAATAGTGCTAGCTGGTAATTTGAGAGAAGGTGTAGAGAAATTTATATAGACACAACATCAAAAAATTCCAACCCAGTAAACTCTCAGTTTAATTTGCTAAAATTATCATAGTTAAATCCGATATTATTTAAGGGGTTATTAAAATCCGTCTAAGCCTCGACTTGGAACAATGGTTTCCCAATGCTTACAAGAAGGGCAATTCCAATATATTGTGTAGCTTGTAAAACCGCAATGCTGACATTGGAAATCAGGTTTTGTAGCAATATAAGAGGTTACAAGCTTATCAATTTCATTAAGTACTTCTTTAGTATTTTTATTTTGGTCACCCATTAATTGCAGTAAAAAACTGAAACCACGAATAGTCGGTTGACGTTTTAAGCTATCAGTTAGAAATTCAAAGGCTTGTTTAGTGTGTCCTTGCTCAAGCAATGCCTGGCAATGTTTTATTTTAATTAATACACCGCCCTTTTCTAACAAGTCACTGACTAATTCATGAAATTGATGCGTTAAATTTAATTGTTTATAGCTGTGAGCCAGCTCATCAATAAACAACGGCGCAAACAAAGTGAATTGTGATACAAGCTCACGCCAGTAATAAATAGCTTTAACGTAATCTTCTTTCGCGTAAGCAACTAATCCTAACTCGTAAAGCGGACGTACGGCTTTATAATTTAAGCTAATCGCTTTTCTCATTAGTTGGGGCGTGTTGTCACTTAAAGCTGACTCACAATAAAAATTAGCAATCGCTTTAAATTGCTGTTCTTTTGAAAATAGTTCGCTGTGGGCTTCAAACATGTTGATGCCTTTTTCCCATTCACGGGTTTGCGAATATAAAGTAATAATAGGGTCTAGCGCTTCTACATGGCCAGCCTTAACTAACCAAACTAAGTGCTCTTCTGCACTATCTAGTAGACCAGCCATTATATAATCTTCGGCAAGTTCTAAACGGCTAGTTGCAGCTTGTTGTTCATTTAAGCCTGGGTGTTTTAATAGAAGTTCATGAATTTTAATTGCGCGGTCCAATTCACCTCTACGGCGAAACATGGTGGCAAGTGTAGAATAGTGTTCAACAGAGTCAGCTGAAACTTCAAGCAAATTAATCAAGTGCTCTAAGCCTTGGTCTTCTTCTCTGTCGAGTAGAAACTTTAAGCCTTTGCTGTATTCAGAAGTGATCTGACGATTTAGTTGATGAGCTTGGTTTTTAGCACTGTTTTTACCCATAATCCAGCCGTAACCGGCGGCAACAGGTAATAGTAAAAACAAAAGCTCAATCATAGTTAGGTGTCTTTATTCGCGGCAAGCTTTTTTTTATCTTTTTCAGGCGCTAATTGCTTTTTTAAGCGGTAGTTTTGCCACTTTAATTGTGAAAACAATTTAAAGCTAATAAAACAACCCACTAAAACACCTAATAAAAAGCAGATACTTATTATTACAGCTAAAGGTAGTGTATTACTGGCTATAATATAATTTATTTGTACTAACTGTGGGTTTTGTGACCCTAATACAAATGCACTGATAAGGCATAGCGCAACCAGAATAATTTTTAATACCTTGAACAAGTAACTACTCCACTAAGTTAACTAGGCAATGCTTTCATTTACGCGGTCGCGTAATTCTTTGCCTGGTTTAAAATGAGGTACATGCTTTCCTTCAAGCTCAACTGTATCGCCAGTCTTAGGATTACGACCTGTGCGAGGAGCGCGGAAATGCAAAGAGAAACTACCAAAACCTCTGATCTCAATACGATCTGAAGTAGATAATGAGCCGGCCATTTGTTCAAGAATTTCTTTTACAGCATTCTCAACATCTTTCACTGGAACGTGTGCGTGTTGTTCCGCAAGTGTTTCTATCAGTTCTGACTTAGTCATAGCGTTTCCTTAAAAAGAGATATAGGAAGGGCAAAAAATGCCCTTCCAACTAAAAACTAATTATATATTAGTCTTTTTGTGCATTTGCGAAAGCAGCTGCCATTGCGTTTTCAAACACTGGCTCTTCTTTCTTAAGCTTCTCTAGTACTTCTTTCTCTTCTGCTTCGAAAAGAGCTTTTACAGATAAGCTTAAAGTGCGGTTCTTACGATCAACACCAACGTATTTAACTTCAATCTCGTCGCCTACAGAAACAACAGTAGTTGCATCTTCAACGCGTTCTTGAGCGATATCAGCTACACGGATGTAACCTTCAACGCCTTCGATAAGTTCAACAGTTGCGCCTTTCGCATCAACTTCAGTCACTTTACCTTTAACAATAGCACCTTTTTTGTTTGCATCAAGGTAGTTATTGAATGGGTCAGCTTCGATTTGCTTAACACCTAGAGAGATACGTTCACGCTCTGGGTCAACTTGCAATACGATAGCAGTGATTTCGTCGCCTTTCTTGAATTCACGTACAGCTTCTTCGCCAGGTGTATTCCAAGAAATGTCTGAAAGGTGTACAAGACCGTCAATACCACCGTCAAGACCGATAAAGATACCGAAGTCAGTGATTGATTTGATCTTACCAGTAACTTGATCGCCTTTGTTTTGTAGACGAGCAAATTCCTGCCAAGGATTAGCAATACATTGCTTAAGACCAAGAGAAATACGACGACGTTCTTCGTCAATTTCTAAAACCATAACTTCAACAGTGTCGCCTAAGCTAACAACTTTTGAAGGATGGATGTTTTTGTTAGTCCAATCCATTTCAGAAACGTGTACTAAACCTTCAACGCCTTCTTCGATTTCCACGAAACAGCCGTAATCTGTAAGGTTAGTAACACGACCAGAAAGTTTAGAACCTTCTGGGTAACGACCAGCGATAGCTGCCCATGGATCTTCACCAAGCTGTTTAAGGCCTAGAGATACACGAGTTTTATCTTTGTCGAATTTTAGAACTTTAACTGCGATTTCGTCGCCAACATTAACGATTTCTGAAGGGTGCTTAACACGCTTCCAAGCCATATCAGTAATGTGTAGTAGACCATCAACACCACCAAGGTCAACGAATGCACCGTAGTCAGTAAGGTTCTTAACGATACCTTTAACTTCTTGGCCTTCAACAAGGTTAGCAAGAAGCTCTTCACGTTCTTGTGAGTTTTCAGATTCGATAACTGCACGACGTGAAACAACAACGTTGTTACGTTTTTGGTCAAGCTTGATTACTTTAAATTCAAGCTCTTTGCCTTCAAGGTGAGTTGTGTCACGTACTGGACGAACATCAACAAGTGAACCAGGTAGGAAAGCACGGATTGAATCAACTTCAACTGTGAAACCGCCTTTAACTTTACCGTTGATAACACCAGTAACAGTCTCTTGCTCTTCACATGCTTTCTCAAGACGGATCCATGCTTCGTGACGCTTAGCTTTCTCACGAGAAAGTATAGTTTCACCGAAACCGTCTTCAATTGCATCTAGTGCAACATCTACTTCGTCGCCAACAGCAACTTCAAGTTCACCAGCAGCATTTTTGAACTGCTCAGCAGGGATAGCACTTTCTGATTTAAGACCAGCATCTACAAGTACAATGTTGTTCTCGATTGAGATTACTGTACCTTTAACGATAGAGCCTTGCTCTGCTTCAAAACCCTTTAAGCTTTCTTCAAATAACTGCGCAAAATTTTCTGACATACGAATATACGTCTCTATATATTATACCAATAAGCAACCATGCTGCATGGGGTTGTTAAAATAGCACTGGCATCCTGCTGGCGCATAAAATGTGTTTTAGCTTCGTTTAGGAAGCTTACCTTCAGAGATTGCAATATCTAATAAAGTTATTACTTTATCAAACACTTGCTGTGCATTGAGTTCGCTAGTATCAAGCTCAATAGCATCTTCTGCAGGTACAAGCGGAGCAACGGCACGATTCATATCGCGCTCGTCACGAGCTTGAATGTCCTGTAATAGACCACTTAGTGTAACATCAAGACCGCGCGTATTCAACTCAACAAAGCGTCTACGAGCACGCTCTTCTGCACTTGCTGTTAAATATATTTTTAACGGCGCATCTTGAAAAACCACAGTGCCCATATCACGGCCATCGGCAATTAAGCCGTTTTCAGTGCGAAATGCACGCTGGCGACGTAATAACGCTTCACGAACGCGAGGTAATGCTGCAACTTTTGATGCTGCAGCGCCTACTTCTTCATTACGAATAGTAGTAGTTACATCTTCGCCTTCTAAAATAACTTTTCCTGCATTAGTTTGGCTATCTACCAAAAACTGCACATCTAAATTTGCAGCAAGAGGGACAAGCCCTTCTTCATTGTCTAATGCAATTTGGTGATGAAGTGCAGCTAAAGATAAAACGCGATAAATCGCACCGCTATCTAATACATCCCACCCTAACTTGTCGGCTAACAAGCGACAAACAGTTCCTTTACCTGAACCACTTGGGCCATCAACGGTGATCACGGGCATTAATAACGCCTGCATTTAAAACCTCCTGCAATGCACACCTAAATAAACCGCGACATTATACGTCAGTTATTAAAATATATCTGCTATTAGTGTGTAACTTTTGTAATTACTTCTAATTAGCTTATTCACTGACTGACGCTAAAACATTGAAAAATGTAGGAAATGTTTTATAGGTACACTTTGGATCATTAATCGTTATTGGCTTTCCACCAACGGCAACCATTGCAAAACACATGGCTATACGGTGATCGTCGTAAGTGTCTATTGCTACATCGTTGAAGTGTTTAGGCGGTGTAATTTCTATAAAGTCATGCCCTTCTACCACTTCTGCACCTACTTTTCTAAGCTCAGTTGCCATCGCATATAAACGGTCTGTTTCTTTTACTCGCCAGTTATAAATGTTACGAATGGCAGTTGGGCCTTTAGCGAAAAGAGCAACAGTTGCAAGGGTCATAGCAGCATCAGGAATTGCATTAGCGTCAATATCTACGCCTTTTAATTCGCCTTTGCGAACAACTAAACGCTCATCATACCAATCGATTTTCGCGCCTACTTGCTCCATTACTTTAGCAAAGCCTATATCACCTTGAACTGATTTAGCACCCACGCCTTTAATTTCAATCTCGCCGCCAGCAATTGCAGCCGCAGCAACAAAGTAAGAAGCAGAAGATGCATCGCCTTCAACCATAATTCGTTCGAGTGATTGATACTGTTGACCACCTTTAACTTTAAAAGTTGCATAATCACTGTGTTCAACATTAACACCAAAACGTGCCATTACATCAAGCGTAATATCAATATAAGGTTTAGATACTAAAGTACCTTTAATAGTTATCGTTGTATCACCGCTAAATAATGGCGCTGCCATTAATAGAGCCGTTAAAAATTGACTTGAAATACTACCGTCAATTTCAACCTCACCACCTTTTATTTGACCACCTACAATTTTAAGTGGTGGATAGTCTTTGTGTTTTGTATAGGTAACATCACCACCAAGCGCTTGTAGAGCATCAACCAAGTGACCTATCGGACGCTCTTCCATACGTGGCTCGCCAATTAGCTCATACTCACCAGCAACGGCAGCAAGTACAGCCGTTAAAGGTCTGTAAGCAGTACCTGCATTACCTAAAAACAAGGGCTCAGTAGGTGTATTAAACACACCACCAACTCCCTCTACGGTCGCTACAGTGTGTTCATCATTTAAAGTTACATTTACACCTAATAACTTTAAAGCACCCAGCATATGGCGTATATCGTCACTATCAAGTAAGTTTTCTACAACGGTGGTACCGTTTGCCAGTGCTGCTAATAATAAAATTCTGTTCGATAGACTCTTTGAACCTGGTAGGGTTACCGTGCCATTTACTTTAGAAATAGGTTCTAAACGGAGCTGCTCCATTAGCTGTGCTCCTTTGCAAATGCAGCCATAAAATCTACAAGTGCTTGAACACCTTCAAGAGGCATAGCGTTATAAATACTTGCGCGCATACCGCCCACAATTCTGTGACCTTCAAGTGCAAGTAAACCGGCCTCGTTTGATTGAGCAACAAATTTGCTATTTAAGCTTTCATCGTTTAACCAAAATGGAACATTCATGCGTGAGCGGCAATGTTTAGCGACTATATTTGAATAAAAATCTGAGTTATCGATAAAATCATACAGTAAATTTGCTTTAGCAATATTTTGTGCTTCCATGGCTTTTACCCCACCATTGCTTTCAAGCCATTCAAATACTTCAGCCGCTAAATACCAAGCAAAGGTAGGTGGGGTATTAAACATACTGCCCTGCTTTGCTTCAAGTGCGTAATCTAAAATACCGGGCTTTGGCAAACCTTCGCGCTCAAGTAATGTTTTACGAACAATAACAATTGATATGCCCGATGGACCGATATTTTTTTGCGCACCAGCGTAAATCAAATCAAATTTATTAACGTCTATCTCACGCGATAAAATAGTTGAAGACATATCAGCAATAATCGGAGCTGTTGGGTGGCTTGGTACATCAAAAATCTCTAAGCCATCGACAGTTTCATTAGGGCAATAGTGGATGTACGCAGCGTCTTCTGGTAATTCCCAGTCAGCAACGTCTTTAATTGAAAACTCACCATCAGCATCATTACGGACATCCGTAAAAGACGTTTGAGTAAACTTATTCGCTTCATCTCTGGCGCTTTTCGACCATACGCCATTCTCGCAATAAAACGCTGTTTTGCCTTCTTGGTGTAAGTTTAATGGCACAGCACTAAACTGGCCACGACCACCACCATGCATAAACAGCACTTCAAATTCATCACTAATATTCATTAGGCGACGAAGGCTAGCTTCACATTTAGCTGTAAGCGCTAAAAACTCTTTACTACGATGGCTAATCTCCATCACAGACACACCTAGGTCTTGCCAATCTAGAAACTCTTTTTGCGCTTTTTTCATAACCGCTTGCGGAAGCATAGCTGGCCCCGCACAAAAATTATATTTACTCATTACCTTTGCCTCATTCCAGTAATTTAACTACTAAGCATGAACATTTAATACCAATCCGCTAAACCTTTAAAATTTAATGAATAATACCAATCCGCAATAATACTTAATCATTTTGCGGGGCTAAACGTGTCGCTACTTGCGTTAAAAAATTCTCATTTAGAACAACTAAATAGCGAATTTTTTGCCTAGCTATCAACACGTTTTTCCACCCTCAAAATAGATCACTTAATTAAGCGAATTGGTATGAGTATAATTTCACACCCTATTAATTTTTTTCAACAACATTAAAAAAAGCGGCCAAGGCCGCTTTTTCAATATCAATTATTCTGAAGGAGGATTATCATCCGCTACTTCATCAATAACCGTATCTACTGTTTCAACGTCTTCAATATCAATTAAGTCACTTTCTGTAACTTCAATCTCTTCTATACGTTGTAAACCAACTACTTGCTCTCCGTCAATAGTTCTGATCAAAATAACACCTTGTGTGTTACGTCCAACCGTTGAAACTTCATTAACGCGAGTTCGTACTAAGGTACCACGATTCGAAATAATCATTATTTCATCGTTGTCATCAACTTGCACAGCACCAACAACAGCGCCGTTACGTTCACTCACCTTAATTGATACAACACCTTGTGTTGCACGACTCTTAGATGGGTAATCTTCAAGTTGTGTACGCTTACCGTAACCATTTTCAGTTACCGTTAGAATAGCACCGTCAGTTTTTGGTACAATTAACGATACTACGCGTTGCTCGTCTGGCATTTTAATACCACGAACACCTGTAGCAGTACGACCCATTGGGCGAACACCTTTGAAGCGAATCTCAGGGTTACCTTCTTCGTCTAATACTGGGTTACCGTTTTCATCAACAACTGTTGTTTCTTCAGCTTCTTTGAACCGTACAACTTTACCTGCATCAGTGAACAACATAATTTCGTTGCTACCATCGGTAATATCAACACCAATCAAGCTATCGCCATCATTTAAGTTAACAGCAATAATACCGCTTGCACGTTGACGACTGTAAGCCGTTAATGGTGTTTTCTTAACTGTACCGAATGCAGTTGCCATAAAGATATATTTATCTTCTGCGTACTCGCGTACTGGCAATATAGCAGTAATACGTTCATCAGCTTCAAGTGGTAACAAGTTAACAATTGGCTTACCGCGCGCTGCACGACTTGCTAGTGGTAACTGATACACTTTAAGCCAATATAAACGACCGGCCGTAGAGAAACATAAAATAGTATCGTGTGTATTTGCAACTAACAGACGTTCAATGAAATCTTCATCTTTCATCTTCGTTGCTGACTTACCTTTACCACCACGACGCTGTGCTTCGTAATCAGACAATGCCTGATACTTCACATACCCTTCGTGAGAAAGCGTTACAACAACGTTTTCTTCGGTAATTAAGTCTTCAAGGCTGATATCGTGAGCCGCTGCATTGATCTCAGTACGACGTTCGTCGCCATACTGCGCTTTAATTTCAACTAGTTCGTCACGAATAACTTCCATTAAACGCTCAGGTGTTGCCAAAATATAAAGTAGCTCAGCAATTAACTCTAATAGCGCTTGATATTCAGTTAAGATTTTTTCGTGTTCAAGACCAGTAAGCTTGTGTAAACGCAAATCTAGAATTGCTTGAGCTTGTTGCTCAGAAATATAGTATTGACCGTCGCGAATACCTAAATCATCAGCAAGCCAATCTGGACGGGCTACATTATCTTCGCCTGCTTTTTCAAGCATACCTTGTACATGACCTAATTCCCACGGACGTGCAGTTAAAGCAATTTTAGCTTCAGCAGGTGTAGGTGATTTACGAATAAGCTCGATAATTGGGTCAATGTTTGCAAGCGCAATTGCTAAACCTTCAAGCGTATGAGCACGGTCACGCGCTTTGCGTAAATCAAACACGGTACGGCGAGTTACTACTTCACGGCGGTGAATAATAAACTCTTCAAGCATTTCTTTTAGATTAAAACACTTAGGTTGGTTGTTAATTAATGCAACCATATTCATACCAAACACAGTTTGTAACTGAGTTTGTGAATACAAGTTATTTAAAATAACTTCGCCTACATCACCACGTTTAATTTCAATAACGATACGCATACCGTCTTTATCTGATTCATCACGTAGTGCACTAATACCTTCAATTTTCTTATCTTTAACAAGCTCAGCAATTTTTTCAATTAAACGGGCTTTATTAACTTGATAAGGAATTTCGTGAACGATGATTGTTTCACGGCCTGTTTTTTCATCGGTTTCGACGTCGGCGCGTGCACGCATGTACACTTTACCACGGCCAGTTAAATAGGCTTGTTCAATGCCTTTTTTACCGTTGATAATTGCAGCCGTAGGGAAATCAGGACCAGGGATATAATCCATTAACTCTAAAATAGTTAAATCAGGATTTTGAATAAGTGCCAAACAACCGTTCACAACTTCAGTTAAGTTATGTGGTGGTATATTTGTAGCCATACCTACTGCAATACCCGACGAACCATTCACTAATAAATTAGGGACTTTCGTAGGTAACACGTCAGGGATGAACTCAGTGCCATCGTAGTTAGGAACGAAATCAACCGTTTCTTTTTCAAGATCGGCTAATAACTCATGCGACATTTTTGCCATACGTACTTCTGTATAACGCATTGCCGCTGCTGAATCACCATCAACCGAACCGAAGTTACCTTGGCCATCTACAAGCATATAACGTAGTGAGAATGGCTGAGCCATACGAACTATCGTGTCATAAACTGCACTGTCGCCGTGTGGATGGTATTTACCGATTACGTCACCGACCACACGGGCCGATTTTTTGTAAGGCTTGTTCCAGTCATTACTAAGCTCGTTCATTGCAAACAAAACGCGGCGATGAACAGGTTTTAAGCCGTCACGTACGTCTGGTAATGCACGTCCTACTATTACGCTCATTGCGTAATCTAAGTAGGAGTTTTTTAACTCGTCTTCAATATTGACTGGCAGAATTTCATTGGCGAGATCAGTCATTTGATATCACATTCCTTCAGTATCAGCTCTCAACAACCCGGTATTGGGTATTAAGAGTATTGTTATTATTTCTAACAGCCATGCTATCACAATTAATTTTAATTTACAGGCGCAAAACTTTGCGATTTATCAATTTAGCCCTATATAATGGCCTCAGATTGACGAGGAAGTATTTTATGACCGAACATCAAAATGTAGATCACGCAGAAATAGCAAAATTTGAAGCCATCGCTGAGCGTTGGTGGGACCTAGACGGAGAATTCAAACCTCTTCACGAAATTAACCCGTTACGTTTAGACTTTATAGCAAACAAAACGCAAGGCTTATTCGATAAAGAAACACTCGACGTTGGCTGTGGCGGCGGTATTTTAAGCCAAAGCATGGCGCGTATGGGTGCAAAAGTAACTGGCATCGATATGGGCCAAGAACCTTTAACTGTTGCTAAGTTGCACAGTTTAGAAACTGGCGTAAATGTAGATTATATAAAAGTGCCTGCAGAAGAGTTTGCAACACAGTACCCTGAGCGCTTTGATGTAATAACGTGTATGGAAATGCTTGAGCACGTTCCCGACCCAGCATCTATCATTCATGCTGTAGCTGCACTTGCCAAACCAGGCGCGGACGTGTTTTTTTCAACCCTGAACAAAACACCTAAAGCATATTTATACGCGATTGTTGGCGCTGAAAAACTCTTAAAAATGGTGCCTGAAGGTACACACGACCATAAAAAGTTTATAAAGCCTGCACAACTTATTGCATGGGCAGAGCAAGCCGGTTTAAAAGTTCGTGCAAGCACAGGGCTTTCTTATAACCCACTATCAAAGCAATATACGCTCAATAGTGACGTTAGCGTAAATTACATACTTTATTTTGAGAAGTTAGCTTAATGGCTAACTCTCAAGCCCCCCTACCCCTTATTGAGTACGATGCATTTTTATTTGATTTAGACGGCACCCTACTCGACACCGCTGATGATTTAGGTGCCGCTTTAAACGCAGTTCTTATTAGCAATAAAATAGAACCTGTTAGTAGTGATATATACCGTCCTGCGGCATCTAACGGCGCAGGCGCATTATTAGAGGCTGGTTTTAAAGAATTATGGGCTAAACAACCCCAAAGCGAGCTTATAAAGCAATTAGTTGACGAGTACGCCACAAACATAGCAAATCACACACGTTGCTTCAGCGGAGTTGAATCGTTACTTATCGCCCTTGATCAGAAAAAGATCAAATGGGGGATCATGACTAATAAACCAGGGTTTTTAACCGCTCCTTTAGTGGCAGCTATTCCCGCATTAAAAAATGTCAGTGTAGTAATAAGTGGCGACACATTAGCTGAAGCTAAGCCATCACCTTTACCACTGCTACATTGTGCAAAGCTTATGCAGGTAGAACCAAGCCGTTGTTTATACATTGGTGATGCACAGCGTGACATACAAGCAGGCAAAGCGGCAGGTATGCATACCGCAACGGCACTTTGGGGTTACATCCCAAGTATTGATGAAGCCAACAGCTGGAATGCTGATTTTAACTGGCAAAGCCCAATTGATGGTTTTAACCATATATAGTGCTATTTTAATTATCAAACACTATATGCTGTGGTTTTGTTAGCTTTCACACAAAGCTTGCTGATAAAAAAAGCAGTCAGAATTTATTTTTAAAATGCGTAAATTTAGCAGATCACTAATTGATTTTTGCATATTTCAACTTAATTGATTGTTCGAAGGTGAGTCTCTACTAACACAAATGCGTTATCCTAAAGTTATCCACAAACAGGGGCAATTATGTCCCTTGCAAAACAACTCAGACCACATTAAAGTTTTATTAACACTTTGATGGAATTGATATTTCAACTAGGTGGAGGGGCTAACATCATACCCAAGGTTTGAATATGATGTTAGCAAAGACACTTGCTAAAATTTTAGGAAAGCGCCCAAGTGTGGAAGTTTGAGCGTAACTGATTCTTATATTGTCGGCAAGTGACTAACTCAGATTTAGGATAACTAAAGTTGAAACTCAATATTTCTATAGAAATTTCAGAGAGTGTAATAATGATTGTTTTTAAAATTATTACACTGGGTAGTTTGCTCGTAGTATAAATTTAAATGGGCTAATTTTTAGCCCATTTTTATATCTTACATTCCAGTATAACTATATCTGAAAAACTTACCTTGCCTCAATCTTATATATTACAACCATATACCCTGTACAAAAATTCGATTCAACCATATATAGTGCTATGTTAATTAATAAACACTATATATTGTGATTGAGTCAATTTTCACGCAAAGCCTGATGATAAAAAAAGCAGTCAAAATTTATTTTTAAAATACGCAAATTTAGTAGATCATTAGTTGATTTTTGCATATTTCATCTTAAATGATTGTTCGAAGGTGAGTGTCTACTAACACAAAGGCTATATCTCCTCATTATCAGATAATAGACACAATTCTACCTCTTGCAAAACAACTCAGACCACACTATCTTGTGATCATTAAATTGAACAGCACCAGATATTGTGGCCAAATGTTATTCAATTAAATTCTCCAATTTAATTAAATTTATACAAAACGAGTATCTACCTTGCTTCGGCGAGGCATAAACATTGGTCAAAATACATAATTCCCAAGGAATACAGGCAAATCTATGAACCAACAGTTATCTGTAAGCAAACGTGATGGGCGCAAAGAGCCTCTTGATCTGGATAAGATCCATCGCGTTATTGAATGGGCCGCCGAAGGTTTAAGCAACGTTTCGGTTTCGCAAGTTGAATTAAAATCGCACATTCAGTTTTACGACGGTATTCGTACTAAAGACATTCACGAAACCATCATTAAAGCAGCAGCGGATCAGATTTCAAAAGAATCGCCTGATTATCAATACTTAGCTGCACGTTTAGCTGTATTCCATTTACGTAAAAAAGCGTACGGTCAATTTGAGCCACCACGTTTATTTGACCACGTAACAAAAATGGTTGGCGATAAACGCTACGATGCTCACTTATTAGTAGATTACACAGAACAAGAATTAGACGAGCTTGATGCATATCTTGATCATTCTCGCGATCTTAACTTTAGCTACGCGGCTGTAAAACAGCTTGAAGGTAAGTATCTCGTTCAAAACCGTGTATCGGGTGAAATCTACGAAAGTGCACAGTTTTTATATATTTTAGTAGCAGCGAGCTTATTCTCTGACTACCCACGTGAAACACGCGTTTCTTACATTAAGCGCTTTTACGACGCAGTATCGTTATTTAAAATATCTCTACCAACGCCAATTATGTCGGGTGTACGTACACCTACTCGCCAGTTTAGCTCGTGTGTATTAATTGAATGTGGCGACAGCCTTGATTCAATCAATGCAACGTCGTCAGCTATTGTTAAATATGTTTCACAGCGTGCAGGTATTGGTATTAACGCTGGTCGTATTCGTGCGCTAGGTAGCCATATTCGTAACGGCGAAGCGTACCACACAGGTTGTATTCCTTTTTATAAGCACTTTCAAACAGCTGTTAAAAGTTGTTCGCAAGGTGGTGTACGTGGCGGCGCTGCAACATTATTCTACCCGCTTTGGCATTTAGAAGTAGAAAACCTACTTGTACTTAAAAATAACCGTGGTGTAGACGACAACCGTGTTCGTCACCTAGATTACGGCGTACAGTTTAATAAACTAATGTACTCTCGTTTAATTAAAGACGACTACATTACGTTATTTAGCCCATCAGATGTGCCAGGCCTTTACGATGCATTTTTTGAAGATCAAGCTGAGTTTGACGCGCTTTACGTAAAATACGAACAAGACGAATCGATTCGTAAAAAACGCATTAAAGCGATTGAGCTTTTCTCTATGTTTGCGCAAGAGCGTGCAAGTACAGGTCGTATTTATTTACAAAATGTGGATCACTGTAATACACACAGCCCGTTCATTGCTAAAGTTGCGCCTATTCGCCAATCTAACTTATGTTTAGAAATTGCATTGCCAACTAAGCCACTTAATAACGTAAATGACGAAGAAGGCGAAATTGCCCTTTGTACACTGTCTGCGTTTAACTTAGGTGCAATAGAATCACTTGATGAGCTCGAAGAGCTAGCTGAACTTGCAGTACGCGCACTTGATAACTTACTTGATTTCCAAGACTACCCAGTACCGGCTGCTAAAAATGCAACTATGGGTCGTCGAACGTTAGGTATAGGCGTGATTAACTACGCATACTACCTAGCTAAAAACGGTAAACGTTATTCAGATGGCAGCGCAAATGCATTAACACATAAAACCTTTGAAGCGATTCAATACTACTTGATGAAAGCATCAAACGAGCTTGCTAAAGAGCGTGGCGCCTGTCCTAAGTTTAACGAAACAACGTATTCACAAGGCATTATGCCAACAGATACGTACAAACGTGATTTAGATAAAATTTGTGATGAGCCACTTCATCTTGATTGGGATACACTACGTGCAAATATTAAAGAGCACGGTATGCGTAACTCAACACTAAGTGCGTTAATGCCATCAGAAACATCGTCGCAAATCTCTAATGCAACAAATGGTATTGAACCACCACGTGGACATATTAGCGTTAAAGCAAGTAAAGACGGTATTTTAAAGCAAGTTGTTCCTGAGTATGAGCGTTTAAAAGATCAATACGAGCTACTGTGGGACATTCCATCAAACGATGGTTACTTGCAGCTTGTTGGTATAATGCAAAAATTTGTAGACCAAACAATTTCTGCAAATACAAATTATGATCCAAACAAGTTCGAAGGCGGTAAAGTACCTATGCAAGTCTTATTAAAAGACTTACTAAGCGCGTACAAACTAGGTGTTAAAACCTTGTACTACCACAATACTCGTGATGGTGCCTCAGATATGCAAGAAGATACTCCAGAAGTGGAAGATGATGATTGTGAAGGCGGCGCGTGTAAAATATAACTGCTGATTTTTATTTTAAGCGGGCATTTAGCCCGCTTTTTCTGATAGTTTTTTGAGTGATAAACATGTCTTATACTACTTTTAGCCGAAACCATAATAACCAAATGCAAGAGCCAATGTTTTTTGGCCAAACTGTAAACGTATCTCGTTACGACCAACAAAAATACCCAATTTTTGAAAAATTAATCGAGAAGCAACTGTCTTTCTTTTGGCGTCCTGAGGAAGTAGATGTAAGTAAAGACCGTTTAGACTTTCAAGCGTTACCCGATCACGAAAAGCATATATTTTTAAGTAACTTAAAATACCAAACTTTGCTTGATAGCGTACAAGGCCGTTCGCCAAACGTTGCCCTACTCCCTATTGTATCGCTACCAGAGCTTGAAACATGGATAGAAACGTGGGCGTTCAGTGAAACAATTCACAGCCGCTCATACACGCATATTATCCGTAACGTAACACAAGCACCTGAACTTATTTTTGATGACATTGTTAGCAACGATAAAATTAGCGAACGTGCTGATGCCGTAACTAAATACTACGATGACTTAATTAACTCTGTATCGCTTTACAACTTATACGGTGAAGGCAAACACGAGATTAACGGTAAAACTGTTATCGTGAATTTGTTTGAGCTTAAAAAGAAACTTTACCTGGCTATGATGTCGGTAAATATTCTTGAAGCGATTCGCTTTTACGTAAGCTTTGCATGTTCGTTTGCGTTTGCTGAGCGTGAACTAATGGAAGGTAACGCTAAAATCATCAAGCTTATTGCGCGCGATGAAGCACTTCACCTTTCGGGTACTCAGCATATTTTAAACATTATGCAAGACGGTAAAGACGACCCTGAAATGGCGATTGTTGCAGCTCAGTGCCGCGACGAAGCGATTAAAATGTTTGTTGATGCTGCAGAGCAAGAAAAAGAGTGGGCTGAGTATTTATTTAAAGATGGTTCAATGATTGGCTTAAATAAGCATATTTTATGTCAGTACGTTGAATACATTACTAATGCACGTATGACTGCCATTGGCTTGCCAGCACAGTTTGAAAATAACAGTAACCCTATCCCATGGATAAACTCGTGGTTAGTGTCTGATAACGTGCAAGTAGCACCGCAAGAAGCAGAAATTAGCTCATACCTTGTTGGTCAAATAGACTCTCAAGTTGATGCATCAGAATTTGGTGATTTTGATTTATAATGAGTGACAAGTCTACTGCAAGCATAACGCTTGCAGAAAACAGCCAGTGTATAGAATTTACCGCTGGCTGCCCTTCTCTTTTACAGTGCTTAGAATCCATGAAAATAGACGTCGCATTCCAATGCCGTGAAGGTTACTGCGGCGCTTGTAGGGCAACGTTAGTGTCAGGTAGTGTTGAATATAACGAAGAGCCACTTGCGTTTGTGCGCGAAGGCGAAATACTCCTGTGCTGCTGCAAGCCTAATGGCAATGTAAGTATTGATCTGAAATAAAATTAATACTTACATCTATCGTTTATTAAACTTATCAATAGTGTGGAACAAACCGGTAATGCCCGGTAATTTTGTAATCAAAAAGCATATCGCTTTTTTGCGGACCACGCCCTATATTATGCACAATAAGTGGGTTACCCGTATCTTGAGATAACTCATTAATCACCATACCTATATGAGGTAAATTACCTGATAACATCCACGTTACTATATCGCCGGTTTTATAATCACTCACCTTACTGGATTTACTTAATACGTTTGCATGGCGCTCAAAGTAAGCTTGTAAATTTGGTACACGTCGGTGGTCTATATTTCTATCAGGCTTAGCTAAACCCCAAATACGTTTAGATGGATACAGTACAAAGTTTTTTTGCATGTCTTCATGCACGAGTTTCTGTAAGTCGATACCTAACTTTCTGTAACTTCTGATTATAACGTCGGTACATACCCCAATATTTTTAGGCACATCACCACCTGGGTAAGCAATTGAGTGATAAGCCCCATCGTAGGTAATATTGTGTTTTGTTCGCTCGAGTAAGGCTGATACTATACCTTCTTCAAACGTTACAGCTTGTGCATCAATACACATTAAAGTAAAAAAGCATCCTAACGTTTTGTTCATATAAATTCCTTTAAAATTCTGCGCTAATTACAGAGTATGAGTTACATATTTTGGCACATCTATTTTTTTACCACGACTAGCAAATTGATCATCAAGCGCGTATGCCATCTTTTCGAGCGGAGCATGGTGATATCCCTCTCGTTGAATTTCACTAATGTAACGAAGCATAAATGCGTTAGCGCCAAGCTCAAGCCACTGCGCAACATGAACAAGTTCATGAAAATGGACCCTTAAATTAGTAGCGACGTGGGGAAGTATATAATAAGTATTTTTATACGTTATACCCGCCGCGTCCATATCGACAAAATCACCTAGGCCCATTTCTCGCAGACCCGCAAAGTCTGGCTTTGGTATTTGGTCTACAACAACGTAATACGCGTTTTTTAAAAACTCGGTAGGATAAAACCCATAAAATTCATTACTGAATTTATCACAACTCACTTTTTGACTACTGTATTTTAAATTTGTAGCGTCAATCCAATTTTCTATCTGTTCTAGCACAGCTCCTCTCCTAAAGTACAAATGCAACACACCATGTGTAAACCTTAATCTAATATTGTAGTAAGTTTTTTAACCAGCACTTTTAGTATTAACACCTCGCAACTAGCGAAGAAAATAGAACGCATAGAGTATCTAAACAAAAAGCTCTAAATCAAAATTATCATATAAACATAACCAGTCTATAAACAGTAAAAACCTTTTTTATACTTTTTAAAGTGTTATTATTTGTAACTAAAACAGTAACACTTAAAATCATGTATAATTTTACTAATACACTCTTTCGCATGAAAATAATGCGTTTCAGTCCCATTGTCTTACTGGTCATATTAAGTAATACAGCAAATGCTGAAAATATAAAACCGTTCACATCAGATGGCTGTAGTGCTTTTCCGGACGGCACGACAAAAGATAAAAAGTTGTGGCTTGCATGTTGTAAAGCGCACGACTACGCCTACTGGCAAGGTGGCACTTATTGGCAACGTTTAGAAGCAGATAAAGCCTTGCAACAATGTGTTATTGAAGCCGGCGAAACGAGTATAGCGAACCTTATGCTTGCTGGAGTTCGATTTGGTGGCAGCCCTTATATACCATCGACTTTCAGATGGGACTATGGTTGGCCCTATCCTAGGTTATATCAAGCATTAACAGCTGATGAAATTAAGCAAATTGCTGCTTTAAAAACGGTATTAACTCAAACCAATTAACACATTGTGAAAAACTGTGTTATGCAAATAATATCAAAAGGAATTGAATCACTATGCTTATACTGCTAAGTATCATTTTAACTTTGTTTCCAACGGTAATATCTTATTTTGTTTCACGTAATTACGCTAAAAAGGCTAAAGCGACTAATAAAGGTGCTTACATCAGAGCAGTGCTTTGGCCTAGTGTTTTCTCGTGGACACTATTTGCTGCTGTTGGGCACGGCGCAATCATCTTCCCCTTACCTTCAACGTTTGCGGTCGTGTTATATGTGTTTCTATATGACGAACGTGGTATCTATTTTCATCCTCACATATTTTTAAGCCCAACGATTCCAATAGCCGTTTATTTAATAAGCTATTTCAAATACAAAAAAGCGGCCAATAAAGAGCTAACGCCCTAGCCCACTGTTGGCTCATAAGTATCTTGTAAGGTCCAAAGCTGCACTTACTCCTGCTGTACACTTCTTTGCTGTGAAACTACAACGTTATTATCTGAATACAATTGTGTAAATAACGGGTCTGGTAAATTAATAAAGCGTCATTACCAAAAATAACGAGTTTACTTATGCACCCAGATATACAAAAAAATCTTAAAGTAAAACCTGCTCACATCGTCTCATTTATTGTGTTTTTATTAGTTTCAATATCTACGTTTACCGTTCAAGTATATGCCGCTGATGCTGTATGGCCTTCAAAAACCACTTACAAATATGCAAATGTAAACGGTAAAAAGGTATTTTACCGAGAAGCTGGCATCCAGCATAAGCAAACCATTGTGCTTTTACATGGCTATCCGTCGTCTTCACACAGCTACCGAGAATTGATCCCGCTTTTATCAGGTCGTTATCATGTAATTGCACCCGATTATTTAGGCTCAGGATACAGCGAACGCCCAAACCCAGAAACTCAAAAATATACTTTTGAATTACTAGCTCAATACGTTGAAGGGTTACTAACAACGCTTAAAGTAAAGCGCTACAGCCTATATATACAAGACTTTGGAGCACCTGTAGGCTTTAGAATGTTGTTAAATAATCCTAATAAACTTGATGCACTTATTGTACAAAATGGTAATGCGTATTTAGAGGGGCTAACCCTACCGAGGCAAGCATTTTTTAAAGCCGCGAATGAAGATAGTTCGAAAGCTCAGCAAGATAAAATTTATTCGTTCACGTCTGAACAAGCCATTATTAATAAGCAGTATTTACGAGACGTACAAAGTAACCCAGAAGTGATGAGCCCAGATAGCTGGACGCACGATCTTCACTTTTTACAAACCAAATCCGATAGAGTAATTCAAGTTCAATTGCTACGAGATTACTACAACAACCTTCTCGACTATCCAAAGTGGCAAGCTTATTTACGCAAGTACCAACCACCAACGTTAATTGTATGGGGTAAAAACGATCCTGCGTTTATAGCCGCAGGCGCTAAAGCATACTTAAAAGATATACCGAACGCTGAACTGCACTTACTCGATTCAGGGCACTTTAGTGTTGAAGAAAAACCAGTAGAAATTGCAAAGTACATTATCGATTTTATGAATAAGCTAGCTCAATAGTAAGCCTTTTCTTTTGGTTTAGTATTTATAGCGAACATAAAAAAGCGCTGAGGGTATAAACCATCAGCGCTTTATTAAGCTCAAGCTAAATCCACAAAAATCACATTTAATATGGATAAGTTATGCTTTTATGTATTTAACCTTCTTCTTCAATAAGCGACTCTAGTAGGTCGTGTATTTCAGCTTTAAGCTCTTTGTCTTCAATTTTATTGGCGCTGACTTTAGCATTTTGAAGGTTTTTAATAGCTTCATCTTTTTGGCCAAGCTCAAGCTGTAATGTAGCCATTGAAAAAGAAACCGACGACATATGATCTTTGTTATTAATCGCAATCGACTTTTCTAATGCTTTTTCGTAAGTAGTAATTGCCTCTTCTAACTCTTCGGTAAAATCAGCTAAGGTTTCCCATTGTACAGGGTGATCTTTTGAGGTGTTTTCGTTTTCAATACAAATAGCTTTTAATTGAGCAAATAACGACTCAAACTTTTCACGGTTATTTTTGTTAGCCGCCGCCATTAAATCTTCTGCTAGATCATGTACCGCTTTGTATATTTTTGTATTCATCATCACTGGTTATCCTTTAATGCAGCTAAACTCATTTACTCACTCAATTTAGCTAAAATATATCATTACAGTCATTATAAAACGTATTTAAACAACTGATTTATTTAATTTGGTGTATAGCGTAATAATACATTAATAATGAACATCGCGTAGGCGTTAAACACTCTGTGATTAAACTTTATCGAAATTACTCTTGGTAAACTTACACGCTGAATAAACTTGCAACCCAATCCAACGTAAAGATGGTCGTAAACACTTTAAGTGCAATGACAACTGAAAATAATAGGATGATTGCCGCTTTAGCTTTGCTACTTTTAAGATTGTTCCAATACAATAACTTTGCATTAAATTCTGTTTTTAACTTAGTGACAGCCTCTTTCATAATAACGCCCTACTTAGGTATCCGCGCTCAGCAACATTTAACAATCACACAGTTGCTCAAGCGGGGTTTGTAACATTTTTCGCTACCTTTAGAGTAAACCATTAAATAAAGCCTGTACTATATAAAATGTAACAAAGGGTTTTAACTTAAGTTATTGTATCTAACTATTGTTTACACACCCAAAAATTAAAGGATAGGTAAATTCAGTAGAGCGTTAATAATAAATTTGGTGCTACACTAATAACTAACTTAAATTCGTTAACAGTCAACTAAATTAGCCAATTATGAAAGAATGCAACCAGTGTGGTAAATGCTGTATTAAATATGGCGGCGGCGATTTAAGCGCAACGAAAGAGGAAATAGATTTATGGGAGCTCTTTAACCCCGAAATTTATGAATATGTTAAAAACAACGAAATTTGGTTTGACCCAAAAACAGGCTTAAGACTTCAAGTGTGCCCATTTTTAGAAATTGCGCCTAAAAAAGATCCTCTCGCTAAAAATATGTATACCTGCAGTATTTACCTCGACCGCCCAGAAGACTGCCGCCACTACCCTAGCCTTATTTCAGAGATGATCCGCGACGAATGCGAAATGATTGAATCTGTAGATATAACAAATCAGACAAGAGCGCAGCATAAACTAGATGCGATAATGATAGATAGCCGCTATTAAATACATAGATTTACCGGCTAGCGCTATGAGTTCTTCGGTCAAATAGATAAGTTTTCTATTCACAAACCTATTATTTGAATTTTTATAATATTGGCTTAATCGTCATTTTTAGATTATTCATCGCAAAATACAAAGTTATACTATAACATTGTTGATTCGTTAATTTTGTGGTGTTATATTATATCACAACATAATAACCACGAACCAATATATCCATGACAAAGTTAACATTAATCTCCTCTGCTATTTTTTCTGTTTTATGTTCTCAATCAGCTTTGGCTGCAACCGTTACTGGTAAAGTAATGGATGATAAAAATCAACCAATTAAAAATGCCTCTATCCATGTCCATGGCAAAAACCAAAGCGTTAAAAGTAATGATTTAGGCGAGTTTGCTATCGATATAGATGCAAACAGCCAATTACATATTAGTAAAGACAACTACATAGACTCTCGTATTACTGTTACCGAATCTTCAAATAATCTGTCTGTGTCACTTAAACCAACATCGGTTGAAACAGTGGTTGTTTATGCCTCTGCACTTCATAAGAACAGCCTAGAAATGATATCGCCAGTAAGCGTGCTCTCAGGTGATGAATTAAGAAATAAATCTAAACCAACACTTGGAGAAACTCTTAAAGGTTTACCAGGCGTAAATGCAAGTTACTTTGGCCCTGTATCATCAAGCCCAATTATTCGTGGTTTAGATGGCCCTCGCGTTAAAATCACACAAAATGGATTAGATGCCAGCGATGCGTCGCGTATTGGCCCAGACCACGCGACATCAAGCGACAGCCTAGCGGCAGAACAAATTGAAGTGTTGCGCGGTCCAAGTACCCTACTTTATGGCTCTGGTGCAATTGGTGGCGTTGTAAACGTGGTTGATAACCGTATTCCTACTAGCAACATCGACGAGCTTACAGGCGCTGCTGAATACAGCCACGATACGGTGTCAAATTCAAACACCGTAGCTGCAAAACTTGAAACAGGTAATGAAGGCTTTAACTTTCATTTTGATGGTACTAAGCGCAGCGGCGATGATTACCAAACACCTACCTTTACTATTGCCGACGATGATGGCGATGTTGAAACTGAAAGATCGGTAGAAAATACTTTTATTGATAGCGAAACACTTAACTTTGGTACCAGCTATGTTGGCGATCACTTAACGATTGGTTTTTCTTACGGTAGCATTGATACTGATTACGGTATTCCTGGGCATGAGCATCATCACGATCACGAAGGTGAAACTGAAGAAGAGCATGCAGAACATGAAGATGAAGCTGCTGAAGAACCAGTTTATGCACATTTAGAGCAAGATCGCTGGCAAGGGCTTGTAAGTTACGCACTGCATAATAACTGGATTGAAACCATCAATCTACGTGTTGGCTATACTGATTACTTGCACAGCGAAATTGAAGATGGCGAAATTGGTACTACTTTTAAAAATAAAACGACTGAAGCACGTTTAAATGTAGAGCATAAGTTTGCTGATTGGCACGGAATGATGGGCTATCACTACAGCGATTCTGACTACGATGCAATTGGTGAAGAAGCATTTACACCCGCGAGTGTAACTACAACTAACGCATTATATTTACTAGAAGAGCGTGAATTTGGCGACGTGACAATAGAGCTTGGTGCACGTGTAGAAGATTACAAAATTGAAAGCCAAATCACGGCACACGAACATAGCCACGATGAAGTAGAAATAGATCATAGCGACGAAGAGACCATTGGGTATAATGAAAGCTTTACCAATTTAAGCGCCTCTGCCGGTGCCATTTGGCAATACAGGCCGGGTCATAGTATTGCAACAAGTATTTCTCATTCAGAACGAGCACCACTTTCGGCAGAGCTTTTATCAAACGGTTTACACATTGCAACTGGCACTTATGAGCTAGGTCTTGGTTACAGCATTGAAGATAATGAAGCGCATTTTGAGCCTGAAAATATTAAGCAAGAAACCTCAACAAACCTAGATTTGAGCTTTAGACGTTTTAGCGGAGACTTTGGTTACACCGTTAACTTTTTCTATAACGATATTAAAAACTTTTATTTCCAAGAAAATACGGGTTTAGTTTACGATGAAGAAGATGGTTTAGAATCAGCTATTGGTGCACATGACGATGCTGTTGCGGTTTATCAGTTTACAAGTAAAGACGCAGAGCTTTATGGAATTGAATTTGACGCACATTACCAAGTAGCCCCAAGCGCTATGGTTAAAGTATTTGGTGACTCAACTCGTGCAAAACTAAAAGACGACGAAGGCAACTTACCGCGTATTCCTGCCAATAAATTAGGCTCTGAGTTACAGTACGATTTAGGTGACTTACAATTAACACTGACGGGTACTCATTACTTTGATCAAAACGATGTAACTGCATTTGAAACAAAAACGGACGGCTATACGTTATTTGATGCACAAGCTAATTACCAATTAGGTTTAGGCGGTGTAGATGCACAGCTGTATATAAACGTGGATAACATTACTGATGAGTTAGGCTTTGTGCATAGCTCATTTATTAAAGATAAAGCCCCACTACCAGGCAGAAACTTCCGCTTTGGTGTTCGTGGTTATTTTTAATAATTAAAGATAGTTTTTAGTTTATATATTTACAAACCGCATTTTATTAATGCGGTTTTTTTATTTTTAAAATATATAATATCAATACGCAATAATACTTAATCGATTTGAAGGATCAAACCTGACGCTAACTGCGTTAAGAATTTCTGATATACGACTGCATGGATGCAGGAGGTAGAGCAATGCAAGAGCAATTAGTGATAACAACTAAACAACGAAATTTTCACCTTGTTATCGACACAATTTTCTTAGCGAAAAACAGATAACTTAATTAAGAGAATTGGTATAAAACTCTTAAATTACAAACACAAAAAAGCCGTATTCAAATTGAATACGGCTTTTTACACTTTTAAATTAAAATTTATTTAATTTAATTTAAGAAATGATTTCGTGTAGCTCAACGTCAAATACAAGCGTTGAGAAAGGTGCGATTGCAGCACCTGCGCCACGTTCACCATAAGCAAGCTCATGAGGAACGTAGATACGCCATTTAGTACCTACAGGCATCATTTGTAATGCTTCAGTCCAGCCTTTGATCACGCCACCAACTGGAAATTCAGCTGGTTGACCGCGCTCGTATGAGCTATCAAACACAGTACCGTTAATAAGTGTACCGTGGTAATCAACACGTACTGTAGACTCAGCTGTTGGCTTTTCGCCTTCGCCAGTTGCTAGTACTTCGTATTGAAGACCAGACTCAGTTACTGTGATTTCAGGACGTTTTGCGTTTTCTTCTAAGAATGAAATACCTTCTGCAGAAAGTACTTTAGACTCTTCTTCACGACGAGCTTGAATCTCTTCGTTGATTTTTTCAAATGCAGCTTGGATCTCAGGGATCTCAACTTGAAATGCGCTACCAGCGTACGCATCTTTCATGCCTTCAAATACTGAATTTAGGTTTAAGCCTTCAAAAGGATTAGACTTAAGTTGCTCACCCATTTGTAAGCCAATACCGTAACTTGCTTTTTCAGCATCTGTAGTAAAATTATCTGACATAATGTGTTTTTCACGTTTTGTTAGTTAAAAGACGCGACTATGCTATCACAAAATAAACCGCGTTTGGGGCTAGTTTTTGCTGAGTTTTAGCTTAATTAGGCCAACAATATAACTACAAAGCGGCAAACTGAATAAAATTCCAACAAGTAGAGGCATTGTTAGTAATCCTGATTCGCCAAACAGTAAAAATGGCACTACAAGCAGCCCTATACAACCAATAAAAACAGAGCCAATAACTGGCCAATGCTTATCGTATTTGGTAATAAGATGGGCAGCTAAAACATTAAAACCAACACCATAAATTAAACCGGTAATTAATGGATACTCTGGTTGAGCGTCTATAGCCATTTTTACTAATAAGCTAATAGCACTTTGATAGCAGTAACCAAATACCGTCCATAATAAAAGATGTTTTATTAATTTCTGCGAGGTTGGTAGGTTTGTTGCTTTAGTCATTTAGAAACTCCACAAAGCAAAAAACCGCCCATAAGGCGGTTTTTTTAAATAATGGTGGAGAGATAGGGATTTGAACCCTAGATGGGCTATAAACCCATGCCGGTTTTCAAGACCGGTGCATTCGACCACTCTGCCATCTCTCCGCACGGCGCGAATAATATGGCTAAATACATAACTTGTAAAGAGCTAAATAGAAATTAATATAAAATATTAACATATTGGATAAAATAGACCCACTTTGTTCTTTTGTTAAGCTCTTCACTTTAATAAAAGTGTAGTTAATGGACTAAAGTTAAACACATTAATAATATTGTTTAGGTCTACGTGCAATCCAAGAGCAGATTAAACAAGCCAATATACTCAGTGCAGTAAAGGTAACGCCTTGAAAAATTAAATCGAATCGATTTAAATCATCACTTGGTACTACAACAAACATAAAAGCTGGTAGCACACTAAGCGATAAAACGTAGCAACATACTTTAAATGCACGCCCAAAGTCGAAACGTTTGGACTGGTGCATCCACCATGTTAACAACACAAGCATACCCATCGCTGAACCGGCTATAAAGTGTGATGCATTTGTGCTCATTGCAACATACAGTGTTACAAAAGCACCAATGATTCCCCAAATTGACCATGCTAGCCAATTCTCTTTTTCACGTAAAAATAAATTTCCCATAGTTTTCGTCTTCTTTATCGTTATTTTTATTAAGACTTTCCATAATGTATCAAAAAACAACCGATTAAAAAACAAACTGAAGAAGATTTAGTAAATTTAGTGCTTCCAAGCGCTTCTTACAGCCAAGTCATTAACTTTTAAATAATACTCTTTGTAACCTTAATGAATTATGACTACGTAAGTTGCGCAAAGTTCATACTATTTCACAAATTACTAAAATAGTGTTCCGGCTTATGGCGAGGCGACTTTTTACAATCGACTTCGGGTGTACCTATATATAAATACCCTACTATTTCATCTTGCTCATGTAAGTTAAGCGCTTTTTTAACCGCGCTACTTTGAGCAAAGTAGCCTGTGCGCCAAACACCGCCTAACCCTTGGGCAAATGCAGCTTGTTGCATCGCTAATACACTACAGCCTGCGCTTTGTACTTGTTCTATTCTAGGAACTTTTGGGTGTTCTTGATATTTAGCAATTGCTATTACAATCATAGGCGCACGAAGGGGAAGCTCTTTAGCACGGTTAATTACTTTTTCTTCTTGTTGCTCTGCCACTGCACTTTGATGGTAAATTTCACCCAGTTTATTGCGTGCATCACCTTGAGCAACAATGAACTGCCACGGTGCTATACAGCCATGATCAGGAACACGTAATGCTGCTTGCTTAATTATGTCGAGCTGCTCAGGCGTAGGGCCCGGCTCTGTTAGTTTAGAGTCTGATTGGCGGGTAAGTAAAAGCTCGATAGCGTTCATAACGATTCCTCAAAATTCAAAACGCTAGAGTAACATTTAAACCCTTAAAAAATAAATACCGAGAAATTAAAATGCAAAACGGCCGCAAAGGGTCAACTATGCGGCCGTTAGTAAAGCAGATTAAATACGTTATTCTTTTACAATATTTCGCCTTAACCAGTAATCTATACTAACAAAACGCCCACCGCCCATAAAAAACAAACTAAGAAGCATAGCAAAATAAATTGCCGAAAATTCTATACCGTTATTTAAAATAGACGGCTTGCCCTTTTCGTATAGATAATCAGGAAACCCGTGTTCTTCAACTAAGCCACGAATTTTACCTATTCGGTCTTGTACTTCTAGTGAGTTTTCAAGGCTTTCTTTAGCGCCCGGAATTGATAACCAATCGAGCACTTGCGCAGCACTTGTTTCTGGGTTAGTTGGTGCTATTGCAAACCAACCATTATGCCAATGCACTGAGGTTGCAGCGACAACCATTGTGAACATAAGTGGGATACTGACCAAGCGAGTTAAAAGGCCAAGTAATAAAAACCAACCTCCTAAAAATTCACTCCAACCAGCTAAAAAGGCTAGTAAGTCAGGAAACGGTAATCCTAAACCCCATTCATTATTACCAAACCATTGAACTACATCTGGAGATGCTAAAAAATTATCAAAGAAACCTTCTGTCTCACCGCTTATAGCAAGTTTGTTATAACCTGCAATGATCATAACAGGGGCTAAAATCAAGCGAAATAGCAATGCAGGTAAACCATCTAAAAATGATAGTTTACCCAATATTGCATCATAAAGATTGGTTAGTTTATTCATGCGTATCCTGTGTGTTCACTGTTTATTAAGTTATAGACTATAAACAGCAAAGACCGCATGAATTGATAAACTATTTCAATTTATTTACAAAGGTTAAATACTTCTAGCGACCTGAAGTGCTTCAAAAATAGCGCGTTTAGCATCAATAGCTGCAGCTAGTTTAGCTCCGCCTATAACATGTACCTTTGCGTTATCTGTGTAATTTTCTAGCACTTCGTTATTAGAAACCTGGCCAATACAGGCAATAACAGTGTCTACTGGCAGTACTTGAGTTTCACCAGCAACATTAATAGTTAGTCCGCTTTTATCAAAGCTTTGGTATTGGCAATCAGCAATTTGCTTAACGCCATGCTGCTTAGCAATTTGGCGATGTATCCAACCCGTTGTTTTACCAAGCTCGCTACCAAAACGACCCGCACTGCGTTTTAACATATACAATTGACGTTCATCTTTATGAGGTTGGGCTTCACACTCAATCCCCCATTGCGTTTTAAACTCGCTAATAGTTTGCGATTTATGTTCGCTTAAAAACGCAACCATATCAAAACCTATACCACCGGCACCTAAAATAGCAATTGATTTACCCAGCTCTACTTCGCCGCGTATAACTTCGTCATAAGCAAATACACGCTTATCATCGCTACACTTAATTAAGGCTTCACGCGGCCTAACGCCAGTTGCGAATACGATGTCATCATAGCTTTTAAGCATTGAATCGTCATAAGCTTTACCAAGCTCTACAGTTACTTTTAATCGCTCAAGCTCATTAGTGAAGTAAGTAAGAGTATGGTTAAAGTCTTCTTTACCTGGTATTTGCATAGCTAAATTAAATTGGCCACCCATTTGCGGTTTTTGGTCAATTAGCGTGACGTTATGCCCTTTTTGAGCCAAGTAACAACTTGCCGATAAACCAGCAGGGCCTGCACCGACTACTAATACATTTTTAGCTTTGGTTGCTTTCTCTAACGGGTAATCTAGCTCAAATGCAGCTTGTGGATTAACTAAACACGTAGCACGTTTATTTTTAAATACGTGATCTAGACAACCTTGGTTACACCCTATACAAATATTAATTTGCTTAGATTGATTCTTTGCGTATTTATTAAAAAACTCTGGATCGGCAAGTAGCGGCCTTGCCATCGAAATTAAATCAGCCTCGCCTGCATTTAAAATATCGTTAGCAATTTCTGGAGTATTAATTCGGTTAACAGCAATAACTGGCACGCTCACCACGTCTTTTAAACGTTTTGATGCTTCTTTAAATGCACCTGGCGGCACCATACTCGCAATAGTCGGTACACGCGCTTCGTGCCAACCAATACCTGTGTTAAAAATATCAACGCCCGCTTTTTCAAGCTCGGTAGCTTGTATGACAACTTCCTCAGGTGTTGAACCGTTTGGGATTAAATCAATAACCGACAATCTAAAAATGATTAAGAATTGCTCAGATACTTTTGCTCTTACAGCTTTAACTATTTCAAGCGCAAGTCGCATTCTATTTTCTAGGCTGCCACCAAATTCATCTTCACGTTTATTGGTGTGCGGCGCCATAAACTCATTAATCAAATACCCTTCAGAACCCATAACTTCAACGCCATCGTAGCCGGCTTTTTCAGCCATATAGGCAGAGTGCGCAAAGTCTTTAATTGTTTTTTTAATCGAGCCAAGCGTCATCGCTTTAGGTTTATAAGGATTAATAGGTGCTTTTATTGCACTTGGTGCCTGATTGAATGGATGGTACGCATAACGTCCAGCATGTAATAATTGCAAACAAATTTTTCCGCCGTGTTTATGCACAGCATCTGTGTAAGCGCGGTGCTTAAATACATCGTAATAACTATTAAATGAAGATGAAATAGGTGTTAATTTGCCACGTAAATTAGGGCTGTATCCGCCCGTAATTAACATTGCAGTGCCGCCTTTTGCACGTGCTTCGTAAAATGCACGTAAGCGTTTGCGGTTATGCCATCCCTCTTCAAGGCCTGTATGCATTGAGCCCATCACTAATCGGTTACGTAATTGTGTGTGTTTTAATTGTAATTGTTGTTCTAACATCTTGTGCCCCGTCAACTGGTCTAACCTGTATACATTAGCTAATTCTGCTTTAATGGCAAGTAATAAGCAATATGTGCCTTCATTTAATTAAAAAAAGCCATAAAAACATGTATTAATAGCACCTCATAAACACTTCGTTACGATTTAGCAGTTAAATTTATTTTTATTCTAGGCTAAGATGGAACTAATGTATTAACTGTACCAAATTAAGGAGCTATTTTGATAGCAAAGGTATTTAAAGGTATTTGGACTGGAATTAACTTTTCTCGTCGTTTAATACTCAACATTCTGTTTTTATTACTGGTAATTGTTTTCTTAGTGTCACTCTCAAGTGACAACGATAAAATAATAGTTGAAAATGGCTCTGTGCTTAGGCTTAACCTAAATGGCCCTATTGTTGAAGAAAAAACATACATAGATCCGGTCGAAGCTGCAATTAGTGATGCTACTTCTGGTTCTGAAGCGCCAAGCGAAATATTACTCGACGATATTGTTGAAGTAATAAACGAAGCGACTAAAGACGATCGCATTACGGTGATGCTGCTTGATTTACAAGAAATGCCTAAAGCACATTTAAACAAACTTAAGCAAATTACCAATGCTATTGATGCATTTAAACAAGCTGGCAAAAAAGTGATTGCATCGGGTTATTACTATACCCAAGCACAATACTATATTGCATCACATGCTGATGAAATAGCTATGCACCCATACGGTAGCGTAGGTATTGAAGGTTACGGCATGTATCCGCTTTACTTTAAAGATGCACTTGAAAAGCTTGAAGTAACGCAGCATATTTTCCGTGTTGGTACATTTAAGTCTGCTGTAGAACCTTTCATTCGTAATGACATGTCTGAAGCAGCCAAAGAAGCTAACCGTGTTTGGTTAGGCGCTCTTTGGAGTGAATACAAACAAGATGTTGCTGCGGTTCGCCCATTTGATGAGTCAAATTTCGACGAGACAATGGACGTATATCTTGAAAAAATGAAAGCTGCCGATGGCGATGCAGGTAAATATGCACTTGACCACCAGTGGGTTGATTCTTTAAAAACAAATCAACAAGTTCGCAAACAATTAATTGATTTAGTTGGCGCACAAGAAGATGGCAAAACATTTAAGCAAGTTTCATTTCGTGAATACTTAAGCTTGGTTAAACCACCGATTGAATTTGATAACCCTATTACCGAAAAAGTCGCCGTTGTAGTTGCTAAAGGTACAATTGTTGATGGTGAGCGTAAAGCTGGAGAAATTGGTGGCGACTCTACAGCAGCCCTACTTCGTAAAGCACGCCTTGATGACAAAGTTAAAGCGGTCGTACTGCGCATTGATTCAGGTGGCGGTAGTATGTTTGCCTCTGAAGTTATTCGTGCAGAAGTATTAGCGCTTAAAGCTGCTGGTAAGCCTGTTATTGCCTCTATGAGCTCTGTAGCTGCATCAGGTGGTTATTGGATTGCCTCTGCTGCAAACGAAATCTGGGCAGCACCGAGTACTATTACAGGTTCAATTGGTGTGTTTGGTACGTTTATGACATTTGAAAAAACCTTATCTAAAGTTGGTGTTTATTCAGATGGCGTTGCAACAACCGAAATGGCTGGTTTTTCTATCACTCGTCCCCTAAACGAAAAAATGGGTCAAGTAATTCAGATGAGCGTTGAAGAAGCATACGGTCGCTTTTTAAATGTTGTCGCTGATGCCCGTAATATGACGCCTGAGCAAGTTGATAAAATTGCCCAAGGCCGCGTATGGATTGCATCTCAAGCACTTGAACTAGGTTTAGTAGACAAACTTGGTGATAAACAAGATGCTATAAAAGCAGCCGCAGCACTTGCAAAACTGAATCACTATGAAGTTAAAACCATTAAACAAGATTTAAGCTCGCAAGAAAAAATGATTCAAAACATTTTTGGTAACGCGTCTATTAAATCGATGCTTGGTTTACAAACACAAAAAACATCTGTGTTAGCAACGCAAGCTAACTTGCAAAGCGTTATTAACCAATTAAGTACTGAAGTTGAAAACCTTAAAGATTACAACGATCCACAAGGTGTATATGCACGCTGTTTAGTGTGTAACGTTGCACAATAAAAGTGCATAGCTTTACCTAATCAGCTGTATTTAAAGTTACTTAACGTTATACTAAGCCCAGTTTTTTTACTGGGCTTTTTTTATGAAACGTAAACGCATTTATATCGCTTATACTGGCGGTACTATAGGTATGAAAAAATCGAGTCGAGGTTATATTCCTGCTGAAGGTTTTTTAACAGAAACCGTAGTAAACAACGCAGAGTTTAACCGTGATGAAATGCCTTTGTTTGATATTCACGAATACTGCCCGCTTATAGATTCTTCAGATATGTCTCCTGAGCATTGGCAACTTATTGCTGATGACATTAAAAACAAATACCAAGATTATGATGGTTTTGTTGTGCTTCATGGCACCGATACAATGGCGTATACAGCCTCAGCACTATCGTTTATGTTCGAAAATCTAACTAAACCTGTAATTGTAACTGGCTCACAAATTCCGCTTTCTCAATTACGCTCAGATGGTCAAGTAAACCTTCTGAATGCAATGTATTTAGCGGCAAATTATCCAATTGCAGAAGTAAGTCTATTTTTTAATAACCAACTGTTTAGAGGTAACAGAGCAACTAAAGCCCACGCCGATGGATTTAATGCATTTGCGTCGCCTAATCTTGATCCCTTAGCGTTATCGGGTATTAGTATTCAACTTATTAAAGGCCAACTTAGTCCTTATGTTGAAAATGAGCTGCAAGTTACCCCTATTACACCTCAACCCATTGGTGTGCTTTATTTATACCCTGGTATTAGTCAAGAAGTGGTTAAAAGCTTAGTTAACGGCAATATTAAAGCACTGGTGTTGCTTAGTTTTGGTGTAGGTAATGCACCGCAAGATCCTAACTTTTTATCAATACTTGAAGATGCAAGTAAACGTGGCGTCGTTATTGTTAATTTAACTCAGTGCTTAAAAGGCCATGTAAATATGGGCGGCTATGCAACGGGTAATGCACTGTTAAATATTGGTGTTATTAGTGGGTACGATATGACCCTTGAAGCATGTTTAACTAAATTACATTATTTATTTAGCCAAAAGCTAGAAGTAGAGACGATTCGTCATTTAATGCAAGACAATTTACGTGGTGAGTTAAGCCGTTAAATCTCACAGCACCAAAAATACAAAAGGCACGCTAAATAGCGTGCCTTTATCGTTTTAAACAACTGTTTATTATCTAACTTTAGCGTCGATATCTACTAGGTCAGTTAAATGGCATGTTTCACCGCTATGGGTTTTAACGCCGTGCTCACCAAAGTAATCACGCTGGGCTTGAACTAAGTGCCCATTACTCGGTGTGGTTAATGTTGCTAAATACGTTTGTGTAGCACCCAATACAGGGAATGCTAAACCAGTCATTATTGCTTGTCCGGTAATTTTGCGCAAAGAGTTAGACTCTTTCTCAAGGGTATCAATAAATTCAACACCTTGTGCAACGCTATCAAGGTAGTCAGCACGAATAATACAACCAGCACGCCACGTTTGAAGCGTTTTAGATAAATCAACTTTCCACTGATGAGTACGTGATGCACCTTTAATTAACGCTAAACCTTGGCGATACGCTAGTAAGCTTGCAAGTAAGAACGCTTCTTTTAGCTCTTCTAAATCAATTTCAACATTGTTAGTTGATTTAGATGCATACGTCATCTCTTGCGCAGCCGTTGTATTACATGCATTAGTTAAATGACGTGCTTGTACAGCAGCAACAAGTGAAGGAACTGCAATACCAAGCTCTAGTGCATTTTGCGCAGTCCAAAGACCAGTACCTTTAGCGCCAACTTTATTATCAATTAAGTCCGCAAGCGGTACATTATTATGATTTTCAAGTGACAATATGTGGCTAGAAATAGACAGTAAGTAGCTATTTAATTGACCTTCTGACCAGTCATTAAATATCTCAGCCACTTCTTTTGGAGAACGATTAGTGCCTAGACGAAGTAATTGGTACACTTCTGCAATAAGTTGCATAAGAGCGTATTCAATACCGTTGTGAACCATTTTTACAAAATGACCACTTGCTGATTGACCAACACGTGCAAAACACGAGTCGCCATTATAGCTAGCAGCTACTTTTTCAAACCATGGCTCAATACGTTCCCAACCACCCTCAGAACCACTTGCCATCATTGCAGGACCATGGCGAGCGCCTTCTGCACCGCCAGAAATTCCCATAGTGGCAAATTCAAATTTATTTTGGTATTTAAGTTTACGCGTTATACCGTCTTTATAATTACTATTACCGCAATCGACAATCATATCGTCACAGTTAACGCCGGCCTCTACAAGTTCATTACAAACTGTATCAACTAACTCACCAGCAGGAACAAGTAATAAAATAGAACGAGGTGCCTCTAAACGCCTTACCATGTCTCTTAAATCAGAGACAATGTGAAGCCTATCAGCCATGCCTTGAGATTTAGCACAACTTAGTAACTCTTCACCCGCATGTGGGTTTTTGTCATAAGCGACTAGCGTTATCCCTTTTTCAATCAAGTTTAGGGCAAGATTTTTTCCCATAACGCCTAACCCTACTAATGCAACTTGCATCTAGTGTCCTCCTCGGTAACAACTATTTGGTTAGAAAATTCAGTGTATAAATTAAATAATACCGCGTGCATTATACTCATACAGTCATAAAATACTAATTATGAGTCAATACAACATGCTTTTTTATTACAGATAAATAAGCTACGTAATTATATCAAACATCAATGGTCTCGGGGTGACTAAAAGCAAAGCTAATTGAAATTAAGATCATTGACGCATTCTGACACCGGTGTCATAATGATGACACAATAGTTTTGTATAAAATAGTGGCAAACCTTTGAAGTTTGCACATAACTAAAATATTTTATTCTAATATAGATATTTTAAGTCAACAAAATAACGTCAACATGCTTTCACCAAGCAAACAGGAGAAATTGATGCTAAGACGCACGAAAATAGTCGCTACCCTTGGACCTGCTACCGATAGAGATAACAACTTAGAAAAAATTATTATCGCTGGGGCTAATGTAGTACGTTTAAACTTCTCACATGGTGTTGCCCAAGATCATAAAGACCGTGCACAAGCTGTACGCGATATTGCAAAAAGATTAGGCAAGCATATTGCTATCCTTGCTGACCTTCAAGGCCCTAAAATCCGCGTTTCTACTTTTAAAGAAGGTAAAGTAACGCTTGCTGTGGGTGCAAAATTTACCCTTGATGCAAAAATGGAAAAAGGCGAAGGCGACATAAACTCCGTAGGTATTGATTATAAAGAATTACCTAACGATGTAAGCCCTAACGATTTACTACTTCTAAATGACGGCCTTATTCAATTAAGTGTTAATGAAGTAGCTGGGCATTTAGTGCATTGTACAGTTACTGTTGGCGGTGTTTTATCTAACAATAAAGGTATTAACCGTTTAGGTGGTGGCTTAACTGCTCCAGCATTTACTGAAAAAGACAAAGAAGATTTAATAACTGCCGCTGAAATTGACGTAGATTACATTGCCGTATCATTCCCACGTAGTGGCGACGATATGCGCTACGTACGCTCACTTGCTGAAGCTGCTGGTTCAAAAGCACAGTTACTTGCTAAAATTGAACGTGCTGAAGCCGTTGAAACCCAAGAAGCTGTTGATGACATCATTTTGGCGTCTGACGCTGTAATGGTTGCTCGTGGTGATTTAGGTGTTGAAATTGGTGATGCTGCTCTTATGGGCAAGCAAAAACTAATTATTCGTCGTGCTCGTTCATTAAACCGTACTGTAGTAACAGCAACGCAAATGATGGAATCGATGATCGATAACCCTATGCCTACACGTGCAGAAGTTATGGATGTTGCAAATGCTGTTCTTGATGGAACAGATGCTGTAATGCTTTCAGCTGAAACAGCTGCCGGTGATTACCCTGAAGAAACAGTTGCGACTATGGCACGTGTTTGTTTAGGCGCTGAATCGCAAAAAGAAACGCACGTTTCTAAGCACCGTTTAGATAGTCGCTTTTCTAACAATGCTGAATCAATTGCGCTTTCTGCTATGTATGCAGCTAATCACTTAGATTCTGTTAAAGCAATTATCACACTTACTGAATCTGGTAGTACGGCTAAATTAATGTCGCGTATCAGCTCAGGCTTACCAATCTACTCGCTTTCACGTCATGCGAGTACATTAGGTCAAACAGCACTTTATCGTGGTGTTTACCCAGTATTTTTTGATTCTACAAAAACTGAAAAAGACGGTATGGTAAAAGCTGCGCTTGATACTTTAGTTTCTCAAGGGTCTTTACAGTCTGGCGATACAGTAATTATTACTCACGGTGACTCAATGGAAACTGTGGGCGCAACTAACACAATGAAAATTGTAACTGTTGCGTAATTAAACGCCGAATATAAAAAATGCGAGCTTAGCTCGCATTTTTTGTGTCTGTAATAAAAGCGTTAGCTTTAACTTGCTAACGCCGCTTTAACCTTATCTCGGTAGCTACGGCTCACTTTTAATTCTTGGCCATTTTCAAGTACTAATAAATACTCACCACTTACTTGTGTAACCAGTTTACTAATTTGTTTTGTATTTACTATTGCGCTGCGATGTACACGCACAAATAACTGAGGGTCGAGCTCTTGCTCAAGCTCTTTCATTGTTTTACGTAGAATATGCGTTTGTCCGTCTTCACAGTGCAAACACATATAGTCACCTGCTGCATCTACCCATTGGATAGTCGCTACTGGTACACGAATAATTTCACCCTGCTCTTTTACAGCAAGCGATTCTGGGTAACGTCTGTCTGTTAGCATATCGCCAGTGGCTAATTTTTTAAGTATTTCTTCGCAATTGTTACCAGTAATACCGGCTACAAAACTCGCTAGTTTTTTCTTATGGGCGTTGTCTTGCTGCGTTTTTAAGTAGGTATGCACTTTTTCTACCGCCTGTTTTAGTCTGTTATCATCAACGGGTTTTAAAATGTAATCGAGAGCATGAATTTCAAACGCTTTTACAGCAAACTGGTCAAAGGCCGTTACAAATACGATCGCTGGTAATGCTTTTGAGCTTTCGCTAAGGGCTCTTGCTACTTCAAAGCCATTCATACCTGGCATTTGAATATCTAAAAAAACCAAATCAATTTTCTCGCTTTGACACATTTCAATTGCATCAGCGCCTGAACTACACAATTTAATTACTTCAATATCAGAGTATTCTTCGAGCCTTACCGCTAAACCTTTTCGTGCTAACGGTTCATCATCAACAATGAGTGTTTTTATTTTAGTCATTTTTCACAGCCTTCTCAAAAGGTACTCGCAGATTAACTTTTAATCCACTTGGCGTATTATGTGATAATACAAACGAATAATTATTTTCATACAACGTTTTTAATCTATCTTTGGTATTAGCGACACCTACGCCTTGAGCGTTAACTAATTGGCCATCGAGTATGTCAGTACCTGGGCCGTTGTCGCCCACTTCTAGTAATAACTCATTCGCAAATACCTGTGCTTTTATATCAATTACTCCACCTTCTGTTAGATGGGCAATAGCATATTTAATCGCGTTTTCTATAATAGGTTGCAAAATTAAGCTCGGTACTAAAGCCTCTTTAGCTTGCTCGCTTATATCTACATTTACCTTTAATCGCTCATCAAAACGTACACGTTCTATTTCTAAGTAAAGCATGAGCGCATGTAACTCTTGCTCTAACGGTACTTTTTTTATTGGATCGGTATTTAATGTATAACGTAGAAAGTCACTTAACCTTGCTACCATTAAGTTAGCATCTTTGTTTTCTTTAACCAAAATTAAAGTAGAAATAGCGTTAAGTGTATTGAATAAAAAATGGGGGTTAAGCTGATACCTAAGCATTTTTAATTGCGCTTCGTGTGCCATAGTTGTGGCTTTTAGTGCTTTTTGTCGCTCACTTTGTAATAACTGATAATATTTAACGCCAAAGTACAAACCACTCCAACATAAAATAATATATACAGAATCTAAGCCTTGCTGCAGGTAATAAAACCACTCCTCTGGTCTATAACCATGGCGGTATATTTCCCACAAATTAAATTTTTGAACGACAGCCCATAAAGTACCTGTTACATAAGAGGCACCAAATACCACAATCATTAATACCCAAGGCGAGGCATTCCAAATTTTACGGTAAATATACCTAAGCGGTACTGTCATTAAGCAACCAGCGTAAGCATTTAATAAAATAACAAATACGTATATATCACGCATTTCAAATACTTTAGAGCCAATATAATTTACTAACGCATAACCAATCCAGCCTGCAATCTGCAAAAGCCAAAAAAAGCGTTGTCTGTTATCGACTAAAGATTGCCAGTTCAAAATAGATGTTTACTCCGTATAGTTAAAGACTAATTCCATAAAATAGGCGCTTGTTATTCTTTATTATTTTTACCTATGTAGGGCTAATTTTAATAAAATTAGATAGTCTTATTATATAGATTTATGAGTTTGCATAGCACTACAGCCTACCTTGCTTTTTAATAGTCTTACCGCAAACAAATAGTAGATACACTAAAAAAGCGAAAGGTTATTCACCTTTCGCTTTTTAAATATAAATAGCTTTGTGTAAATTAAGCTAGTTTGTCTGATGCTACTTTGTATGTTGGATCTTCAATCACATTCACTTCAACCAAATCGCGTGCTTTATGCAACAACTGCGTACAGTCTTTACTTAAGTGACGTAAGTGAAGTTGTTTACCTGCTTTTGTGTACTTATCAGCAAGTGTGTCAATTGCTTCTATTGCACTGTGATCAGATACGCGGCTATGCTTAAATTCAACAATTACATTTTTAGGGTCATTTTTAACATCAAATAACTCTGCAAAGTTTTTAACTGAACCAAAGAAAAGCGGGCCATGTAACTCATATACTTTAGCGCCTTCTTCGTCAATATAGTTAGTTGTGTATATGTGCTTAGCATGCTGCCAAGCAAATACTAATGCAGATACAATAACACCTACACATACTGCAATCGCTAAATCGGTAATAACCGTCACACCCGATACAAGTACTATTACGAACGCGTCTGATAGAGGCACACGCTTCATCATTTTAAAGCTGGCCCATTCAAACGTACCTAATACAACCATAAACATAACACCAACAAGTGCAGCTAGTGGGATCATCTCAATTAAGCTTGAAGCGAATATGATGAACGCAAGCAACATCAATGCAGCACTTATACCCGATAAGCGAGAACGACCACCTGAGTTAATGTTGATCATTGATTGACCAATCATTGCACAACCACCCATAGCACCAAACATACCACAAGTAATATTTGCAGCGCCTTGGCCTATACACTCTTTATTACTATGACCGCGAGTTTCTGTAATCTCGTCAATTAAGCTAAGCGTTAATAATGATTCAATTAAACCAATAGCCGCTAAAATAAGTGCATAAGGAAAAATAATTTGTAGCGTTTCGAAAGTAAACGGCACCATAGGAATATGAAACTGAGGTAAACCGCCTGCAATTGTTGCAGCTTCGTCGCCTGTCATTCCTTTTAAGAAATCAACTACAGTATGCGCTTCTAAATCCAAACCAATGACTAAAGCAGTCACTGTAATAATAGCGACTAATGTAGAGGGTACAGCCGTTGTTAGTTTAGGTAAAAACTGAATAATAGCCATGGTTAAAGCCACTAAACCAAGCATAATATATAACGGGTTACCCGTCATCCATTCTTGTCCGCCCATACCATCAGGCACTTTAAATTGTCCTAACTGAGCGAGAAAAATAACAATAGCTAAGCCGTTTACAAAACCAAGCATTACCGGATGAGGAACCATGCGGATAAACTTACCGAGTTTAAATACACCCGCGAGTATCTGCAGTATGCCCATGAGCAATACGGTCGCAAATAAATACTCAACACCATGATCAAGCACTAAACTTACCATAACAACAGCTAGTGCACCGGTTGCACCTGAAATCATACCAGGGCGGCCACCAAATATAGCCGTAATTAAACCAACGATAAACGCGGCATATAGACCAACTAAAGGTTCTACATTTGCAACAAAGGCAAACGCAACAGCTTCTGGAACTAAGGCTAGCGCCACAGTTAATCCAGATAAAATATCGTTTTTAGCAGAGCTAGGCGCCCTACTGAGTAAGTTAAACATTGAGTTCCTCAAATGGTGTAATGGGTATCAAAAAAGCGCTAAATTCTACCAAATTAGCGCTCAGTTAACAATTGTCATTATGTGGTTAAACTAAACTAAAAGAGGTTTAGCTTTTAAAAGAAGTGCTTTTATAAAGGGAGGGAAGTACTGCGTTTTACACATGTCATTGTTACATTAGAATGTACTTCTTGTACATATTCTAAGCTTAGTAAATTATCGCGTACAAAGTGCTCATACCCTTCTATGCCTTGTGAAATTATGCGTAGCATAAAGTCCATTGTTCCAGCCATGGTGTAACACTCTGTTACTTGATCATAACTCATTATAAGTTTTTCAAATTCAGCAAGGTTCTTTTTACCGTGATTTGATAAACGCACATGTGCATATACAAGCATATCAAAGCCAAGTTTTTTCTCATCTAAAAGAGCCACTTTGCTTTTTATATAACCATCTTGCTCTAGCTTGGCAATTCGACGCCAGCATGGAGATTGAGACAAGCCTACTTTATCAGCAATTTCTGCGGTTGATAAACTAGCATCTTGTTGTAAAAGTGCCAATATTTGGCGATCTACGTGATTTAGAGACATTTTATTTCTTATTTATCAAATAAACTGGTTAAATTATACAACCATTTTAAAACTCAGTCTGCTTATTTTTAATTTTTATGCAGTTTGCCAAACTTCAAATAAGTAACTTAACCAAACTTACCACTCACAAAAGGATTTGTTTGTTTTTCAAATCCAACCGTAGTGTCGCTCCCATGCCCTGCCAATATTTTAGTATTATCAGGCAAGGTTAGAATATGCGTCTTAATCGAATCTATAAGTTGTTCGCTGTTCCCCTTAGGGAAATCAGTTCGCCCTACTGAGCCTTTAAAAATAACATCACCTACAATAACGCATTCATTGTCTTGTTGATAAAACACAATATGACCAGGTGTATGCCCTGGGCAATGCTTCACTAAAAAGCTAAGTTTACCTACGCTCACGGTGTCGTTATGGTTTAGCCAAATATCCGGATAAAAAGGCTCAATGGGTTTAAACCCGAACATTTGTGCTTGCATAGGTAAGTTTTCAAACCAGAAGTACTCATCTTTTTGTGGGCCAATAATTTGTACGTTAAATTGATTACGTAAAATATCAGCCCCACCCACATGATCTAAATGCCCGTGCGTTAACCAAATAGCACTTAATTCTAGTTTATGCTCATTAAGGGCTGCTACTATTTTATCAGGGTCGCCACCTGGGTCTATGACTACGGCTTGTTTAGTTTCACTACACCAAATAATACGACTATTTTGTGCAAATGCAGTGACGGGTATGGTTATAATTTGCATATTAGATTTCTTTACTTTTTTGATCCGGGATAACAACTTCTTCTTCAAATGACATCAATATTGGGTACTTTAAGTACGCTTGATCATAAAATGGACTTTGCTCATATAACCAGTTTAATCTCGCATCAGCGTCGCTTGCGAACGATTTATCTTTAAGCTTTTCATCAAACTTAAGCGCTAGCTTTGGATTGTCCTTTAGCATTTGGCGTGCAAACGGAATTAGTGCATAGTTTTCCATGTACTCAGTACGCTGAAAAATAGTATTAAATTCCCCCCATGCAAAAAACGAATCTGGTGCTTCAGGGTGCAATAAATGCACAGCAAGCTCACCTGCTTTTTGTTGAGTATTGACTTGATACCAACCATCTAAATCTACATTTATAGCAGGGACATAATCAAAACTTGCTGACACTCTAAAACGGCCTTCAAATGGCGCTTTATCAAACGTGTAGTCTGCCACCTTTGCTACTTTTAAAGGCTGTGTGTTTGCCCCTTCAAGTTTATTAATAGAGACACCATGTAACTTTAGTTTCTTAATAATATTGCGATATACAGGCGGAATAAAAAAAGCTTTAGGTACTTCAACTGTATGTTGTACATCTTTTTGCCAATAAATAGGTAAGTCGGTATATGTATGTGCTTTACCCAAATACTTCACTTCATTTTGGCCTGAGAGCGCATTCATGCTTGATGAATACTCAATACCTTTAAACTGCGCAATCGTATCAGCTTGCTTGGAATAGCCACGCTTTACTATTAACTGTTTAGGAACAAATTCCTGTTCTTTTTTTACTGCATTAGCTAATTCATGACTGTGCTTTGATAGCGCAGTAATAGCACCATCTAAAAATACGTAAGTTCCTAATACACGTTGCTTGTAAGGCTTCAATGAATGATTTTCAACTAAAATAGTCGGTAATGACTTTAAATCACCCCAACCATTTGAAAAGCGCGGCGTAGCAACCCACCCCGCTAATCCTTTTTTAAAGTCGCGCTTGTCCATAACAAAAACAAGTGGCCCTGGCATGTGTCCTTGCTTAGCTAGCGTATCGTCAATCAGAGGCTTAAAAAACTGGTTTAGTGCATCAGATACCGCAGGCGACTCGCTTGAAAATACCGGATTGTAGCCATAAGTCACATCGTATTGGTAATCTGCGCCATCGGTTACGTGTACATCAATGTATAAATTTGGGTTGTAGTCGTTAATAACCTTTAAAACACTTCTAACTTCTGGGGTATCTAATTTAGTAAAATCACGATTTAAATTAAGGTTATTAGCATTTGTTCTAAAGCCCATTTTTGTAGGGCCCCGTTGATTGATGCGATTGAATGCACTACTACGTTCGTGTCCATCTACATTTAAAATAGGAATAAATAATATATTTACCTTTTTTAAAATGTCACGGCGCTTACCCGTCGCTATATCTCTAAGCAACATAAACATGGCATCTTTACCGTCTATTTCACCAGAATGTATTCCTGCCTGGATAAAAATAGTTGGCTTAGTGCTATTAGCCATTTGCCTTGCTTCAAAAAAACCTTGTTCACTGGCAATCAACATTTTTATTGCACGCTTGCTATTACTATAGCCAATGGTTTGAGATTGAAACTGAGTAGGGTTTGCAGCAACTAATCTATCTACAAATGCCATTGTATTTGCATAATCGGGCGACGCTTCACCTTCTGACAACTCAAAATCAGTAGTTAACGGCCCTTGTTTTTGTAAAAGCTCTACGCTTTTCCCCTGCCACTCAATTAATGGAGGTAAGTGTGCGTCATACGCCACACTTGCAGATAAAACTAGTAAACTTACAAACATAAAATTCTCTAACAAACGCCTTAATTATATAAATTATATCAACTAAATTTTTTATAATGAGGAAACTGCGGTGATTCAACAAAAAAATGCAGCCAATTACATGTCACTCATTCACACCTGTCTTTTAAGGCTATATAACGTTATTAATGTACAGTAATTCATTACATTACTATTTATACCAACTCGTAAAAATACTTAATCAATTTAAAGGATTACATCTGACGCTAACAGCGCCAAAAATGTCTGATATACGTCTGCATGGATCCAGGAGAGTGAGTAATGATGGAGCAATTGCCAAGAACAACTAAATAGTGAATTTCGCCCTGCTCTAACGTATCTTTTTATCGATAAATAGAGCTAATATAAGCAGATGGGTATTAATTTGAAAAAGCCGATTTAGCTCAGCTATAAAAAAGTGTAAGTTATTAAATTACAGGCACAAAAAAAGGAGCCATAGGCTCCTTTTTAATACTTATATGAAAAAGCTTAAGCGGCTAGGCCTTCTTTTGCTTTTTCTACAAGCGCTGCGAATGCAACTTGGTCATAAACAGCGATATCTGCAAGGATCTTACGATCGATTTCTACAGATGTCTTTTTAAGACCATTGATAAAACGGCTGTAAGACAGACCATTTTGACGTGAAGCAGCATTGATACGTGCAATCCATAATTGACGGAAAGTACGTTTCTTCGCACGACGGTCACGGTAAGCGTATTGACCCGCTTTAGTAACAGCCTGGAAAGCTACGCGGTAAACACGTGAACGTGCTCCGTAGTAACCTTTTGCTTGTTTTAAAACTTTTTTGTGACGTGCACGTGCGACAACGCCGCGTTTAACTCTTGCCATTTCTAAAAACCCCTATTAAGCGAACGGTAACATACGTGAAACTAGACCATGGTCATTTTTATGAACCATCATCTTAGGACGTAGGTGTAACTTACGCTTAGAAGTTTTCTTAGTCAGAATATGACGAAGATGCGCTTGTTTACGCTTGAAACCGCCAGAAGCAGTCTTTTTGAAACGCTTAGCAGCGCCACTGTGACTTTTTAGCTTATAAGCCATTGCAATAACTCCAAATTGTATTGCTTTTAAATTAGTAAGCAGGCGTGAGATATATTTCTATAGCTCCACTTTTAGGCCTAACTTACTGCCATGTTCCGGTGAAGACCCAGCATAAATGCCGCAATCTTACTTTAATACCGGTTAACTCAGGTGAATATTCGCATATTACTTGCAGACCTGAGCTAATTTCGGTGCGTATTATCGCTTAAAAATTATTTTTTAGCAACAGGCGCCATCATCATAACCATTTGGCGACCTTCAACACGATTTGGGAAAGACTCAACTACTGCAAGTTCTTCTAAATCGGCTTTGATACGGTTTAATAATTCTATACCAATTTCTTGGTGAGCCATTTCACGACCACGGAAGCGGATAGTAATCTTAGCTTTATCGCCAGCTTCTAAGAACTTACGTAAGTTGCGAAGCTTAACCTGATAATCACCTTCATCCGTACCAGGACGGAATTTGATTTCTTTTATCTGGATTTGCTTTTGCTTCTTCTTCTGCTCTTTTAGTTCTTTGCTTTTTTCAAAGATGAACTTACCGTAATCCATGATTCTACAAACAGGCGGCTCAGCGTTTGGACTGATCTCAACAAGATCAACACCCGCTGCATCGGCCATAGTTTGCGCGTCTTGTAATGACTGAATTCCAGCTTGTTCGCCTTCAATGTCAATTAAACGAACTTCTTGCGCTGTAATTTCTTCGTTAATACGATTTTTTTGAGCTGTTTGTTGCCCTTTCTTGCCGCCTCTAATAGTACGTTCCTCCAAGAATATCAATAATATAAGCGTGTAATTGGCTGTTTGTTAATGCCTTACACGCTCGATTTTTACTGTCGATTTTTAATTTCTTCGCTAATTTTAGCTACAAAATCATCGACATTAAATTTGCCTAGGTCTTCACCTGTGCGAGTACGCACTGCTACTTCTTGTTGTTCAACTTCTTTATCGCCAACAACAAGCAAGTATGGAATACGCTTCAGTGTATGCTCACGGATTTTAAAGCCAATCTTCTCATTTCTCAAGTCAGCAGCGGCTCTAATTCCAAGTTTATTTAATTTTTGTACAACTTCTTTAACATAAGGAGCCTGTTTATCGGTAATATTCATAATTACCACTTGCTTTGGCGCAAGCCACGTCGGGAATAAACCAGCGTACTCTTCAGTTAAAATGCCAATAAAGCGTTCAATAGAACCTAAAATAGCACGATGTATCATTACAGGTGTACGGCGTTCGTTATTTTCTGCTACATAAGTAGCGCCTAAACGACCCGGTAATGCAAAGTCTAATTGCACTGTACCACACTGCCACGCTCTGTCTAAACAATCGTATAAAGTAAATTCAATCTTCGGACCATAAAACGCGCCTTCACCCGGAAGATAATCAAATTCAATATCGTTTAGCTTAAGTGCTTCGGCTAAAGCAAGCTCTGCTTTATCCCACATATGGTCTTCACCAATGCGTTGTTCTGGGCGAGTAGATAGCTTAACTACAATCTTCTCAAATCCGAATGTTTCATATGTATCATAAACCATCTTAATACACGCTGAAACTTCGTCCATTATCTGCTCTTCGGTACAGAAAATGTGAGCATCATCTTGTGTAAAGCCACGTACACGCATTAAACCGTGTAGTGCACCTGATGGTTCATTACGATGACAACAACCAAATTCAGCCATACGAAGTGGTAAATCACGGTACGATTTTAAACCCTGGTTAAAGATCTGCACGTGTCCTGGGCAGTTCATTGGTTTAATCGCGTATTCACGCTTTTCAGACTCAGTGGTAAACATTGCTTCTGAATATTTTTCCCAGTGACCTGATTTTTCCCAAAGTGAACGGTCCATCATCATTGGACCTTTTACTTCTTCGTACTCATATTCGCGTAACTTTTCACGTACAAATTCTTCAAGCTCGCGGTAAATGCTCCAACCATCGTTGTGCCAAAATACCATGCCTGGCGCTTCTTCTTGCCAATGCCATAAATCAAGCGCTTTACCAATACGGCGGTGATCGCGTTTTTCAGCTTCTTCAAGGCGTTTTAAATACGCTTTAAGTTGCTTTTTATCGCCCCACGCTGTGCCGTAAATGCGTTGTAGCATTTTGTTTTCTGAATCACCACGCCAATATGCACCCGCAACTTTCATTATTTTGAAGTTTTGGCAAAATTTCATGTTGGGAACGTGAGGTCCACGACACATGTCTACATATTCTTCGTGATGATATAACCCTGGGCGGTCATCTTTAGCGATGTTTTCGTCCAGAATTTCTATTTTGTATGTTTCGCCACGCGCTTCAAATGTATCGCGTGCTTCTTGCCAGCTTACTGTTTTTTTCACTACGTCGTAGTTGGTTTTTGCAAGTTGCAACATACGCTTTTCAATTGCTTCAAGATCATCTTGTGATAATGAATGTTCCATATCGATATCGTAGTAAAAACCGTTATCAATGGTAGGACCAATTGCCATTTTTGCGTCTGGGAAAAGTTGCTTAACTGCATGACCAATTAAGTGAGCACAAGAGTGACGAATGATTTCAAGGCCGTCATCGTCTTTAGCGGTAATGATCTCAAGGCGAGAGTCTTCACAAATTTTATCACATGCATCAACACGGTCGCCATTAACACGACCCGCAATGGTCGCTTTAGCTAAACCAGGGCCAATATCGTTTGCAACATCAAGCGTGCTTACAGGGTTTTCAAAACTACGTTGACTTCCGTCTGGAAGAGTAATAACTGGCATTATAAATCCTTGCTACAGTGGTGACACCTACAATGTATCACGTGTATTTTTAATAAATTAAATGAGAATGACTCGACAACGCTTTTACGAATAAGCATTGACTAATAAATGTAGATGCAGAGTCTATTCAACTACAAAGATATATTGTCGCGTGCTGCGCATTTAATTACAAGTTTTAAGGGGTGAAATCCACCCGTTTTGAGCACAAAATGTAACTTTTATAGCAAAAAAAATCATTTCATTAAAATATAAAAGCATCAACGCACTAATTACGCCCCTACAACTATACCTACACTCGCATTTTAATGTGTGTTGCGTATAATACTGCGTAATTAAGTTATTTTAGAGAATAGACATGAGAACATGTGGTGTAGAAATTACCGGTAGTGATGTACTACTTTGTATTTTAAGTAAAGATAATGACGTATTTGATATTCGCGATGTGCGCCAAACACGCTTTACCTTAGGTAACGGTAACGACACTGAAGTAATGCGTAAATTTCAATTCGATTTTGCAAAACTAATGCAAGATTACCAAATTGATTCTGTTGCAATTCGTGAGCGTCAGCCTAAAGGTAAATTTGCTGGTAGTGCAAAAGGCTTTAAAATGGAAACTGCAATTCAATTAATCGACAACTTAGATGTACGTTTATTTACTACAACTGAAGTTAAAGAGCAGTTAAAACGCAACCCCATCCCTATTGATTTTGAAGAAACAGGCCTTAAAAAGTACCAAGAAAATGCTTTTGTAAACGCTTACGTTTACATCATGAAAAAAACATACCGAAGCGACGAAATGTAAACTCATTACTCGTTTAAAAACGCGTACTTACATTGTAAGACGCGTTTTTTTGTGTCTAAAAAGTAGTATTAGCTTTTATTAATCTAATAATACATTAGTCTAACTGCACTTCTCTTTGTCGACAATATGTGTTTATTTTAACTTTGTAGTTTACATAACTCACACACATTTTCATGGAGAGAGCAATGCACACACACACTACCCCGGTAAAAGAAGTAGAGCAAATAAATCACTTACCGTTATCGCAAAGCTATTTTAAAGGTATACAAAGCACACCTTTAACAAATTCGACTATCGGGGAGTACTTTGACTTTATTGTCGACAAAAATCCAGAGGCGTTAGCTGTTGTAGTTCATCACCAAGGTATTCGCTTAACGTATAAAGAATTTCAAAAAGAAGTTAATCAACTTGCTATGGGGTTGCTGGCACTTGGCGTGAAACCAGGCGAGCGTGTTGGTATTTGGTCTCCTAATAATATTGAGTGGTGCTTAACCCAATTTGCAACGGCAAAAATTGGTGCAATAATGGTTTGTATCAACCCTGCGTATCGCCCTAACGAATTACAATATGCCTTAAATAGTGTTGAATGCTCTACTCTAATCACAGCATCAAACTTTAAAGGCAGTGATTATTTAGAAATGCTCAATGGTTTGGCTCCAGAACTTGCAACTTGCGATAAAGACACACTTAATTTAAAAGCACTGCCCACTCTTAAAAATATAATCCGCATTGGCGATGAAGCATCTCCTGGTATGTACTCTTTTAATGATGTTATTAACTTGCCAACATCAGCACATGAGCTTGAATTAAAAGCAATAGGTGCAAACTTAAATGCTGAGCAAGACATCAATATACAATTTACATCAGGCACAACAGGCAACCCAAAAGGCGCAACGCTCACTCATAAAAACATTTTAAATAATGCGCTATTCGTCGCCGAATCTATGCACTTTACGAGCGATGACAAGTTATGTATCCCTATCCCGTTATATCATTGCTTTGCAATGGTATTGGGTAGCTTATTGTGTGTTAGTAAAGGTGCAGCAGCCATTTACCCAGGTGATTCGTTCGACGCAAAAACCACACTAGATGTAGTTCAACAAGAAGGATGTACAGCGCTGCACGGTGTACCTACTATGTTTATTAGTGAGCTTGAGCTAAGTAATTTTAACGATTATGACTTAAGTACTTTACGCACGGGTGTAATGGCAGGCTCTACATGCCCAGAGCAAGTAATGCGCAAAGTACAAACACAAATGAACATGCATCAAGTACTGATTGCTTACGGGCAAACGGAGTGCAGCCCCATAAACAACATTACCGAAACAGACTCTTCAATAGAGCGGCAAGTAACAACGGTTGGCCGCGCACTTGCCCATACCGAGGTTAAAATAATTGACGAGCTGGGTAACATTCAAAAAATTGGTCAACCTGGCGAAGTGTGTAGTAAAGGTGCAGGCATAATGCGCTGCTATTGGAATGACGATGTTAAAACAAAAGCCACAATAGATGAAAGTGGTTGGCTACACTCTGGCGATTTAGGTGTCATGGATACAGAAGGGTTTGTCACTATTGTTGGCCGCATTAAAGATATGATTATTCGCGGCGGCGAAAACATTTACCCTCGAGAAATAGAAGAAGTGCTTTACACCTACCCGGGCATTCAAGATGCTGCCATATTTGGTATAACAGATGAAAGGTATGGCGAGGAAGTGTGCGCTTGGATCCAACCAAAAGAAGACGCTGTGCTTGATGAGCAAGCAATTCGTGAGTTTTTAAAAGACAAACTAGCCTATTTTAAAATGCCACGACATATCCGTTTTGTAGAAAACTACCCAATGACAGTAACAGGTAAACTGCAAAAATTTAAAATGCGTGAGCAAATGCAAGAAGAGCTAAGCGACAAAGCCTTCTCCTAATTTTTCTCTACAAAAAATCTGAACTCTGAATAATAAATCTACCTCAAGTAACGATTAAAAAGCACAGCCAATTGGCTGTGCTTTTTGTATACTAAATTTATTATAAATCTAACATTCTCTTTTTTAAACGTTCTAAATCAATCGCACTCGAGCGCACTGTTAATTTAATGTGGCTGTATTCATATTCTTCTTTAACAACACTCATACTCGATCGGATTTCGCCCACGATACCTTTGGCTGTGTACGGTATAACAATCTCTTCTTCAATCATGTCCTCTTGAGCAATGCCAATAATGTATTTGTGCAATTTACTAATATCATCTGGATTACGCGTAGAGGTCATCATCGCATCAGGAAATTCATCCATTAGCGACTGCTGCTGCTCAGTACTTAATTGGTCTGACTTATTCAGTACTAATAATTTTTTGCTGCCTTCCACCCCAACTTCTGCCAGTACTTTATGTACGACTTCAAGTTGTGAGCGAAAAGAAGGATCTGAAGCATCTACAACATACAACAATAACGACGCATCATGTGCCTCAGCGAGCGTTGAATGAAATGAAGCCACCAAATCATGAGGTAATTTTTTAATAAAACCAACCGTATCTGAAACCAATATACGTGGCTGCGTAATCGGATACAGCGCGCGAACAGTCGTATCTAGCGTTGCAAAGAGTTTATTTTCGCCTTCTACATCACTACCTGTAATTGCGCGCATCATTGATGACTTGCCCGCATTGGTATAACCAATTAAAGCCACTGAGAATAGCTCAGAGCGTTGCGTACGTCTGTCCATCATTACATCTTGAACACTAACAAGCTCACGCTTTAATTCTGCTAATTGATCGCGCACCTTACGGCGATTTAGCTCAAGTGTGGTTTCACCCGCACCTTTACCCATTTGGCGTTCTTTATCACCTGTTGATGTTTCACGCAGCCGTGGCGCTACATAATTAAGGCGAGCAATTTCAACTTGTAATTTTGCAGTTTTAGTACGCGCATGACGGCTAAATATTTCAATGATAATACCGGTGCGATCAAATACTTCTACACCCAGCTGGTTCTCAACATTACGTAGTTGAGAAGGCGTTAAATCACAGTCAAATACCACTACATCAGCACATGCAAAATCAAGTTCGTCTGATGGAATTTCTGAGGATATTTCGGTTAAAGGGTCTTCATCAAGTAAATCATCTTCTTGCTCGTTTTCAACCATCCCTTTATTGCCGGTAAGGTGTGCTATTTCAGCTAGTTTTCCTGAGCCCAGTACATTAACTTTTTGGGTAGAACTTTGCTTTTGCGATTGTGTACCTACTACTTTAAAGCCTAACGTAGTTACCAAACGAGCAAGCTCTGCTAGCGACTCTGTTGCTTCGTCACCTTTAAATTGTGGTGTACTAATAGAAATAAGTAACGCATTAGGAAGTGATGGTTTTGCAGTTAGTTGCATAATTTTTTGTCTTAATGCACCTAAAGTGCAAACCTAATTTTCATTCGAAAGTAACTTGATCCTACGCTGTTATAGCCCAGCTTTATAGGGTTATAGTTCACTAATGGCGTTAATATTTAAAACTAACCATAATATACTCAATTTTATGGCTAGTTTTAAAATCACATTATATTAAGCCTTATTGTTCAGCTTTAATATTAAACGACACCCTGCTCAATCATTGCATCTGCAACGCGCCTAAAGCCTGCAATGTTAGCGCCTAATAAAAGGTTTCCAGGCTCACCAAATTCTGTAGCGGTATCGTTGGCGGTAACAAATATATTTTTCATAATTTGTTTTAGCTTTTCATCAACTTCTTCAAAGGTCCAACTTTGCATACTCGCATTTTGTGCCATTTCTAATTGGCTTGTTGCAACGCCGCCGGCATTGGCCGCTTTACCTGGTCCATACGCAATTTTTGCAGCAATAAAGCAATCAATAGCCTCTTTTGTTGAAGGCATGTTTGCGCCTTCACTTACTAATAAACAACCGCCGGATAATAATGCGTTAGCGTCTGCCTGTGTTAATTCATTTTGTGTGGCGCACGGAAAAGCAGCGGCAGCATTAAAGCGCCAAACAGCGTGCCCATCTTTAGGGTAGTCATTTACAGGAATATAAATAGCATCGGGGTGAGTTTGTTTATATACGCTCAAGCAATCACGCGATTGCTCTTTCAAACATTTAATAAGATTTAAATCTATACCTGATTCATGATACACAGTGCCACGAGAGTCGCTGCAACTTACTGGTGTTGCCCCCATTTGATAAAGCTTTTCCATGGCATAAATAGCAACATTACCTGCGCCCGAGACCAAGCAGCGCTTACCTTGTAGGCTATCGCCGCGCGCTTGCAGCATGTAGTCAGCAAAATAAACAGCGCCGTATCCCGTGGCTTCTTTTCGTACAAGCGATCCACCCCACAATAAGCTTTTACCTGTTAAAACACCTTCATAGCGCCCAGTCAAACGCTTATATTGACCAAACAAGTAACCTATTTCTCTTGCCCCTACTCCAATGTCTCCAGCGGGTACGTCGGTTGTAGGGCCAATATGGCGATAGAGCTCGCTCATAAATGATTGGCAAAAACGCATTATTTCAGCATCTGAGCGCCCTTTAGGATCAAAGTTTGCCCCGCCTTTACCACCACCGATCGGTAAACCTGTTAAAGCATTTTTAAATATTTGCTCAAACCCTAAAAATTTAATTATGCTGGCATTCACACTTGGGTGAAAACGTAAGCCACCTTTATAGGGGCCAAGTGCAGAGTTAAACTCAATTCTGTAGCCTTTATTTACCTGAATATTGCCTTCGTCATCAACCCAGGGAACTCTAAACATAATTTGGCGTTCGGGCTCAACTAAGCGTTGTATAATGGCATTTTTTTTGTATTTTTCTGAGTTTTCTAAGATAGGTTCGAGTGATTCAAGTACTTCTTCAACAGCTTGATAAAACTCGCATTGTGCAGGACTACTATTTTTTAATTGTGCGATTGTGCTATGGATATAATTCATAATTATTCTTCCGTGTTAATAATAAAAGTATTTATCAGATGTTAAAGTAAACGTGATCAAGTTTATGATTCATGCTTTAAAGTCTTAATTTAATATAATTAACTATTACCTTAGCATGAAAAATTGAGATGTTTAACGCGAGCTACGTGAATTATTTTTGATTAGAAGTTTGATTTTTATTTATTAAAGATGAATTTAAATTCACAGATTTAAAATTTAAACAGTGCCAAGTGAGTTTTTATATTTTCAAAAGGGAATTTTAGAAGTATTAGGTTAGGTGTGGGTTTGTTTAAAAATATAACAATTAATGGGTTTTATACTGCATTGCGCTCGCAAAAAACCCACTAACTAAAAGCTAATTAGCTAATTAGCTAAAACCAGTTACTCAGCAGACTCTTCTGGACGGTGCTGCTTTTGTACGCCGGTTAAAAACAAACGTAATATTTGATCGTTACAAACACGGTAATGTTTGTTATCTACTTTACGAGAAAATGCGCTTAACTCATGTTTACTTAAATCAAAATCAACAAGTGCAAGTGTTTCTATAACATCTTCTGCTTTCATATTTAAAGCAATACGTAGCTTCATAAAGATAATATTGTTGTTTAGCTTTTTCTCTGGCTCTGGTTGCTCACCTTCGCGTTTGCCACGTTGGGTATTAATAAACCCATTTAAAAAGCTAGCAAACTCAGTATCACTTATTGGGGTAAAAGCCTCTTCACCTTCTTTAGTTAACCATGCAATTACTTGCTCTTTGGTGACCTTATGCTCTGCTGATGCAAAAACATTGACCATAGCAGTATCAGTTAAGTTAAAAGTGTAGCGAATGCGGCGTAAAATATCGTTATTAGTCAAAGTAAATCCCAAAGTGAGGTATAGCAACTAAGCAGTTATTGCTTAATTTTAAATAAGCGCCTAGTTTAACAGGTTTCGTTATAGTGCCCTATTGTTTATTACTGTTAACGCTAAGGATAAACAAACCTTAGTGCTAATAAAGGAAATACCAAAATAATAGAACCAAATAACCAAATTATCATTGCTACAAAGTAGCGTTTTTTAGAATTAGCCCTAAAGGCGCGTTTTACATTATTGATATAATTGCTACCGCTTCCTAAATAAAGCCCATTCAAAATTGCAATCCCTAACAATAAAACAATGCCAATTAAGCACACTATCACACGAGACACACTTGTTATGGTGTCCATTAAATGCGGGAAAAACACCCCAGCTAGCATAATACAATTTAATAATAAAATAAGCGAAAAGGCAAAAACGCCATCTGCGCCACTTGCTGACTTTGAACGTTTTTTTAGCCATTGCACATAAACAAAGTACATTGCACTGTAACTGGCTCGCATGTTAAACCCTTTTACTAATTACCAAGCACCTTGGCAGGATCTACGCGCGTTGCTTGCCATGCAGGATAAATAGTGGCAAGTATCGCAAGCACAAACGTAACAATCACTGTAATACCAATGTCTTCGAGTACTAATTTACTTGGTAAAAACTCTATAAAATAAACGCCCTCAAGTGGATTGGCTCCAAATAATTGGCTTATCCACGTAAAAAGCTCACTTATATTAAGCGCTAATACCACGCCAATTAGTGTTCCTAGTGCCACGCCTACAAAAGCTTGCATTAAGCCTTGCATTACAAAGGTGGCTAAAATAGTACTGTCTTTCGCGCCCATGGTTTTTAAAATCGCGATATTGCCTTGTTTTTCGCGTACTTCCATCACCAAGGACGATACAATATTAAAACTGGCTACCGCTATAATTAAAAACACCACAATATAAACAATGGTACGTACCATTTGAATATCTTGATAAAGGCTGCCTTGGGTTCTAAACCAACTGGAAACATACACGTAGTCGTCAATAGTTTGGCCCACTTTTAGCGCTATTTGGTGCGCCGAAAACACATCATCAACACTTAACCGCAGCCCTGTTACTTGAGTTTCATCGTAACCCAATGTTTGCTGCGCTTTATTAAGATGTATAAACGCAGCTGTACTATCAATGGGGCCGCCCATTTCTATAACACCTGCAAGGTTAAGTGTTACGCGTTTAGGCGCTAATAATGACTGACCTTTTTGGCCTATTTGCGGAATAAGTAACGTAATGTTGTCGCCTACTTTTGCATCTAACTGTTTTACTATTTGCTTACCTAAAATTACATCGTCAAGGCCTAACTGACTCACTAATTTACCACTGGTAAACTGGTTTACCGCCGATACATTACTCTCGAGCGATGGCTCAACACCTCGAATTTCTATCGCTTTTAGCTGGCTTTTATATTGCGCCATCCCATTCACTGCAATAAATGGCGCAGCCCCTGTTACATGCGGTTGTGTTTGTAAATCCTCAACTTTTTGCGACCAATTCGCGATGGGTCTACTTGGTGCTACATATTCAACCTGCGGCACAACACTTAGCAATCTATGTACTAGTTGCTGCTCAAAACCATTAATTACCGACAGCGCCACAATTAAAACCGCGACACCTAATAAAATACCAATAGTCGACGCTTTAGCGATAAAACTAACAAAGCCGTTTTTTTCATCTTTGTGGCCTGAATAGGCTCTAAAACGTTTACTTAAAAATGCACTAAGCAACATGCTGCGACTCTTTAATAGCTAGTTTTCCATCGTCTAAATAAGCTATTTTGCCTAGCTTATCGGCAAGTTCTAAATCGTGTGTAACTACCACAAAACTCGTGTTTAAGCTTTGGTTAAGCTCATTTATTAAATCGTAAATTTTAATCGCATTTTGTTTATCTAAATTACCGGTTGGTTCATCAGCAAGCACAAGCGCCGGTTTTGTAACCAGTGCGCGGGCAATAGCCACGCGTTGGCGCTCTCCACCAGAAAGCGCAGACGGTTTATGCGAGCTGCGATGTGCAAGGCCTACTTTTTCGAGCATATCGAGCGCTTGAGCTTTGGCTTCTTTTGCACTCAAGCCTTTAATTAATAATGGCATAGCCACGTTTTCAACTGCGCTAAACTCCATTAATAAGTGATGAAATTGATAGATGAAGCCCAAATTTTGGTTTCTAAATGCGGCTTGCTCTGTTCGCGAAAGTTTTGCAACTTCTTGGTTTTTAATTTTAGCGCTACCTGAGCTTGCGGTATCTAATGTGCCAAGTATGTGTAAAAGCGTACTTTTACCAGAGCCAGAACTCCCCACAATAGCGAGCATTTCACCTTGCTGAAGCGCTAAATCAACGCCTTTTAATACTTCAACTTGGTTGCTGCCATCTTGATAAACCTTACTTAAATTTTCACAACTAATTACTAAATCATTCATAACGTAATACCTCTGCTGGTTTTACTTTTGCGGCTTTACGCGCAGGATATAAGGTAGCTAAAAAGCTCATAGCAATACTGGCAAACGCTATTATTACTAAACTCAAAATATCAAATTTTACCGGAAGCTCTATACCCGCCAGTAAGTTTAAGCCCACTAATGCAAGTAGCTCATTTATATATAAACTAAATATTACACCTAAAAATGCGCCTATTGCGGTACCAATTACACCGTTATATAAGCCTTGCACCATAAACACTTTTTGCACTTGCGAAGGTGTTAAACCTAACGTTTGTAGTATGGCTACTTCACCTTGTTTTTCGCTTACCATCATGGTTAATGCCGATACAATATTAAATACAGCCACCAATACAATGAGGGCAAGCAACATAGACATAATGCGCTTTTCCATAGCAACGGCTGCAAATAGAGTACCTTGGGTACTGCGCCAATCACTATAATTATGATCTTGTAAAATACGCTGGCTTGCTTCAATAAATTCATCTAGTTCGAAAGGTTCGTGCAATGAAACACTTAAATTTGGGGCAGTGTTTTTATCCAGCTTTAACACCCGTTGTAGTGAAGCGCCACTCGTAAACGCAAGTGCCATATCTATCTCAGATCCGGTTTCGTATATTGCGGCAACTTTAAATAAACGCTGGCTGGGTACTCGCCCAAGTGGTGTATACGTTGAAGCATTAGGCATAATAACGCGAAGCTTATCACCCACGCTAACGCCTAATTTACGACTCAAATAACGGCTTATAGCAATGTTGTAATTTTTGTTTAATACAGTTTTCCAATCGCCTTGCACTATTTTATCGGTAATTCTATACAAAGAACCACTATCGTTATAAAGGCCTTGTAATAAAACGCCGTGCAAGTCTTTATTCGTTTGCAAAATAGCTTCGCCGTGGCGATATAAGCTTACATGATCAACATAAGGAGATTGTTCGAGGTCGGTTTTTAGGGTGTTCATTTGGGTGGCAGTGTGTTTACCTGCGCTAACTTCAACATGCGGAATAAGTCCAAGCATATTGGTTTTCAGGCTATTTTCAAACCCGTTCATTACACTGCTTACCGTAAATAATGCCATTAAACCAATAGCGATACCGGCAATAGAAAAAAACGAAATAAACGATATAAACGCATTTCCTTTAGAGGAGCGACTATATCTAAGCCCTATAAATAAGCTAACCGGTTGAAACATATTATTTTTAACACTTATCGTAAAAGTATTGAGCAATAGTAGCACGAAAAAAGTGCCTTTGGGTATGGCGTAAAATGTAAGAAATAATTTAAAAATCTGATACTTGGCTATATTTACAGCAATATGTATTTAACCATTAACTCGCGGTTAAGCTTTAAGCCCGTTGACTAAATAATCGAGCAATACCCGTACATTAGTAGCCACAAACTGCCTTGGTGGATATACGCCCCATACCCCTTCTTGCTGTGGTTGATAGGGTGTTAAAATAGGCACCAATTGCCCGGAGTTAATTTCGTTTTCAATGTAATAGTCTGGGAGCTGTACAATACCGAGCCCCTTTTTTGCGCCATCCACCAGCGCCCAACCACTATTACACTGTAGCCGCCCCGCTATTTTAATGTGTTTATCGCGCCCATTTTCGTTTACGCGCCAGTAGCTACTATTCCCAATTAAACATTCATGGCTGTTTAGCTCGCCTAAAGTATGCGGCTCACCAAATCGCGTTAAATACTGTGGTGCCGCGCACATAATAAAACGCCGCGCACTTAACCTACGCGCTTTTAAGCTCGAATCTTTTAAATGTCCTAGCCTTATGGCTAAATCAAATCCGCCCTCTAATAAGTTTTCTTGCTCGTTACTTAGTGTGGCAACAACTTCGACCTCGGGATGATCCTTCATAAAATTATGGACTATGGGCATAATGAACGTTTCCCCATACATAACAGGGGCTGTGAGCTTAATTTTACCCTTTGGTGTAGTTTGGTGCGTGGCAAGACCTTGAGTTGCCTCGTCCATAGCGTGTTGTAAGTGCTTTATTTGATGTAAGTACACTTCGCCTTCTTTGGTTAAAACCACTTTACGGGTTGTACGGGTTAAAAGCTGGGTATTTAAACGTTGCTCAAGCGCTGTAACATGGCGGCTAATATGCGCAACCGAAAGTCCAAGAGTTTTTGCAGCCGCAGTAAAGCTGCCCTCCTCCCCAACAGCTATAAACTCATCTATTCCATTCCAACGCGCCATTATTACCATACTGTAAAAGTGTTTTAATAAAATTGAGATTATCATTATTTGAGAAACAAATACAATAAGCACATCACCCAAGCAAATTGGGTCTACAATTATTTTTTAATAGCCAGTTAAAGGAAATAAAACACATGTCTGAATTTATTAAATCAAAAGCTGCCATTGCTTGGGGTCCTAATCAACCACTTAGTGTTGAAGAAGTTGATGTGATGATGCCTAAAAAAGGCGAAGTCATGGTAAAAATTACCGCTACAGGTGTGTGTCATACCGATGCATTTACATTATCGGGCCAAGATCCTGAAGGCATATTTCCTGCTATTTTAGGTCACGAAGGCGCTGGTGTTGTCTATGCTGTTGGCGAAGGCGTAACGAGTGTTGAAGTTGGGGATCATGTTATTCCTTTATACACTGCAGAATGTGGCGTATGTAAAATGTGTACTTCAGGTAAAACTAACCTGTGTTCAGCCGTGCGCGAAACACAAGGTAAAGGCCTAATGCCAGACGGCACTACACGCTTTTTTAAAGATGGCCAACCAATTTATCACTACATGGGTACATCAACATTCTCTGAGTACACTGTATTGCCAGAAATTTCACTCGCTAAGGTAAACAAAGAAGCATCACTAGAAGAGATTTGCTTACTAGGCTGTGGTGTAACAACGGGCATGGGCGCAGTTACCAACACAGCTAAAGTAAAGCCTGGCGACACGGTTGCTATATTTGGCTTAGGCGGTATTGGTTTGTCTGCGATTATTGGCGCAAAGATGGCTGGTGCGGGTCGTATTATTGGTGTTGATATAAACACCACTAAATTCGATTTAGCTACAAAACTAGGTGCAACTGATTTAATTAATCCAAAAGATTTCGACAAGCCAATTCAAGAGGTTATTGTTGAAATGACAGACGGCGGCGTTGACTACTCGTTTGAATGTATCGGTAATGTTGACGTTATGCGCTCAGCACTTGAGTGTTGCCATAAAGGTTGGGGAGAATCGGTAATTATTGGTGTGGCGGGTGCAGGCCAAGAAATATCAACCCGTCCGTTTCAACTGGTAACTGGGCGTGTATGGCGTGGTAGCGCATTTGGTGGTGTTAAGGGCCGTTCACAACTTCCTGAAATTGTTGAGCGTTACATGGCGGGTGAATTTGCTCTTAGCGACTTTATTACTCATACAATGGGCCTTGAAGATATTAATGAAGCGTTTGACTTAATGCACGAAGGCAAAAGTATTCGTACAGTCATTCATTACTAATAAACTGCATTCGTAAAATAGCTTATTAATAAGCCGTAATACTTTTAAGTTTACGGCTTTTAAGGATTAAGTATGTTAGAAAATATCTCAAGTGTAAAAGTGTCTGGCGGTTGGCATAAACAATATACTCACAGCTCGCAAAGTACACATAGCACTATGCGCTTTGCCGTATTTTTACCACCTGGCGCAAGTGAGACAAACAAAGTACCGGTACTTTATTGGCTATCAGGTTTAACCTGTACAGACGAAAATTTTATGCAAAAAGCCGGCGCATTTAAAAAAGCAGCTGAGCTGGGTATTGCTATTGTAGCGCCTGACACTAGCCCGCGCGGCGAAAACGTCCCCAATGAAGACAGCTACGACTTTGCACAAGGCGCAGGCTTTTACGTAAATGCCACGCAAGCTCCTTACAACACTCATTTTAATATGTACGATTATGTTGTTAGTGAATTACCAGCACTTATTGAACAACATTTTCCGATTACAAGCACAAAAGCAATTAGTGGTCACTCTATGGGCGGGCACGGTGCATTAATGGTTGCACTTAAAAACCCGACTTCGTTTGTAAGTGCCTCGGCTTTTAGCCCTATTGTAAATCCGATTGAATGCCCTTGGGGTGTAAAAGCATTTACTGGTTATTTAGGAAATGACAAAGCGCTTTGGGCACAATATGATAGCTGCGAGTTGATGAAAAACGCAGAGCAAGCTCATTACTTACCCATGTTAGTGAGTCAAGGTGATGCTGATGGCTTTTTACAAGAGCAACTTAAGCCAGAAAACTTAGTCGCTATTGCTGATAAAAAAGGCTACCCACTTACACTTGAAATGCAAGCAGGCTACGATCATAGCTACTTTTTTATAAGCAGCTTTATTGACCAACACTTATTATTTCATCATCAGTTTTTAACTGCATAGGCTCATTAGTGTGTAGGGATGACTTTTCTAACTCTACACACTCTTTCAATACTTTACTCACTTGCCTGCATACTTGTACCGTATTGTTATTGCCCTTACCTTTAATAAATTCAACTATAGCCATATCGGCTTCAACACCGAGTTTAGTAAAGCTAAAGCCCTCTTTATCTTTTACAACAGGCCCCACATTTACTGGGCCAGGTTGAGAGCGCGCTGCCCCATCTAAAATTATACCCGCAGCAGCGCAACCAATTAATACATTTGAAAATAGAATAATCAAAAAAGTACGCATTATTAACCCCACCAATATAATTACCTAAATTATATACAACTTTAAAAATAGCATTGTAAATAAATGTAAGCCTTAGTGCTTAAATTCACGTATGAACTCTTTAATAAAACCAATTAATTGCAATATAAATATAATTAAAAAAGGAAGCGCTCCAATAATAGCAACGCTTCTGTTTAATGGTTCATTGTTTTGTACTAACAAAACAAAAGCGCATAAACCTAGTGCAAACGACCAAGCATACAAGCTCCATGTTTGAACTTCACTTGCACCACTTAATTGGCGAATAACCAAAACAGCAGAGTCTGCTGATGTGGCTACAAAAATGAGTAGAAGCAATAAACTTGACCAAATTAATAGACCGCCTTGCCAGCCTAATTGCTCGAAAAATACAAACAGCCCTTGCGTATAATCGACTTTAATAGCATCTAAAATGCCTGCATTGTGAGTTTGATCCCACGCAATTGCAGAGCCCGAAAACACACTAAACCATATAATAGTCACAAAGGTTGGTACAAATACGACACCTAAAATGTATTGCCAAACCGGCCGTCCTTGGCTAATTTTTGCCAAAAACACACCAACAAACGGGCCCCAAGCTAACCACCAAAAATAGTAATTGTATGTCCAACCTGTTGCCCATGCTGGGTCATTAAGTACGCTTTCAAACTGCCATGTACCTGTGGTTATGAGCTGAATGTAATCCCATGTACCGCCTATTGCTATATCTATAATTGGCTGTATAGGCACAAAAATTAATAGCCATGCTATAAGTGCAAATGCTAAAAACACATTAAATTTACTAAGAGTTTGAATTCCTTTTTTAAGCCCCAACTTTGCAGAAGTAGTATAAAGCAGCGCAATTAAAAAAATTATAATAAACCCCGAAAATAAAGCAGACTCAACCCCTAGCTCAAGCTCGAGCCCTTTACGCAGTAATAAAGTTGAATTAGCAATTGTGCCCACAACACCAAAAAATATTGCAAGTATGGCAATTAATTTAATGCTAAAGCTCAACTGTAACTGCCAAGCCCGATTAATAACGCCTTTAGTTGCACTGATCACAGGAGCACTAATATCGCCCGCTGTACCACTATTGCGAGTAAGCCCACCTAATACCAAGCCAAATACTGCATAGAGCGCCCATGCATGCGCGCCCCAATTAACTAGTGTAAGTGCCAAACCACTTGTTTTGTGGTTGGGATACAAGCTTTGCTTTAAAGGCGAGTTAACTGTGTGTAGTGCAGGCTCTGCTACTCCCCAAAATATAAGTCCTGAGCCCATTCCTGCTGCAAACAACATAGAAAGCCAACCAAAGGTACTAAACTCAACAAGTGCTTGCGTTCCTCCTATTTTTCGTTGCCCTAATGGGCTTATAGCAATAGCTATCACAGAAAAAAGTAACAAGTTTACCAATATAAAAAATGGCGACCCTAAATAACCTAAAATTTTATTAATAGCGGGTTGTAAGTGCTCTGTGAGTAATTCAGGAAATAAAAAAGCAATAACAGATAACCCAACGCAAAATAGTAAGGCTGTTTTTTCAAGCTTAGTGGGTGTGCTTAATGTTTTATTTAAAGGCAAGAGATTCACATAGGTGTCTTTTAGTCTGGATAAAAGAATACGGGGCTTTAAAACTCAGATCAAATTAACTATTGCGTAAAATAGTAATAAAAACATGTAAAAGTTTCCTCAATAATTCTTGTTAAATATAGATATTAACAATAAACCATTGATTACTAGTAATTTATTCCATGGCTTGCTGTTTGCTTATTATTAACAAAGTTAACCAGCACAGGCTCAATAATGGAAATTGATTTACAGTGGAATGAAATCATTGATAACTTAATACACTTAGGTATTGCATACCTACTTGCACTACCCATGGCATACGACAGAGAGCGTAGTAATGATGGCGCAGGCCTTCGTACCTTTCCTCTTGTTGCTGTTGCATCGTGTGGATATGCATTAATTGCTATGTCGGTTTTAGATGGCGCAGAAGCTCAATCAAAAATGTTGCAAGGCATCATTACTGGTATTGGTTTTATTGGCGGTGGCGCAATTTTGAAAAATAACAAATCAACCTCCGGCACAGCAACCGCAGCCAGTATTTGGAATATGGGCTTAATTGGTATAGCTGTAGCCTACAGCCGTTACGAAATAGCCATTTTACTTGCCATTATTAATTTTATAACGCTTAGGTATGTAAAAAAGTTTAAGTAACAGTTTTTTTAATAAGTATTGCAGCAAAATTCCAATGCATTATTTGAATAGCCAAAACTTATTAATGCAATAACTCCCCATAATTTATATGTGGGGAGTTACAATTTTTATAAAAAGCTTTCACCGCTTTGCTTAAGTGTAATTGTTTGTGCTTGAGCGCTTTTTATTAATAATCCACAACGCAAATCATTTTTCGAAATAACAATTTTATCAATTGTATTAGTGTCATAGTCAACGACTTTGTTTTCGCATCTAAGTTGCACTTTGCTCAGTGGTAATTCTGATTCTAATTTAACTTCAGACTTCGACATCATAGGCATTACAGCTTGTTCTGAAGCTAAACTAAATTGTTGCTTAATATCTCCCGAGTTTTTATAAATATCGTTCACTTGAGTTAACAACTGTTCCCTGTTTTGCTCTGTAAAGGTTATGGATTCAATATTGCCTAGTGCATCTATTGCATCATAAGCACGTACATAATCTTGTTTTGATATAAACCACTGTAAAGCGTTTTTAATCACACGTTTTTGAATTTGATCTGGTAGATTATCTCTAAATAAAAACGCTTCGTAGATATGCTGATCAAAGCTCTTCCAATCTTGCACAAAATAACTGTGCTGGCTTTTAAGCCATGCAAGCAAAACAATCTCAACCGTATTTTTTGTATGTTCATTTTCTAATTCATCGATACGGCTTTTAGCTTCATCGTATTTCTTTTCGTCGATTAATTTACTAGCTTGCTCATAATCATTAAAAAAGCCGCGAGACGCTTTATCGTTTGAAAAATTAATATGCAAATTTTGCGAACTTACAGTAATGGTTTTTGCTACAGGTATAGTCTCACCATTTAATTTTGCACTTTTGTAGTTGAGCTTAGACACGTAATCCATTACTTCTCTTTGGTACTTTTTTTGCCCAACCGTAGCTACAATTTCTATATCACTAACCTGCCCGCTTTTATCAACCACGTAACTGCTCAAATTAATCCCCTCTAACCTCGAAGCGCGCGAAGAAGTATTAGTGAGCTGATCGTAGTTTTTATTAATCACTTCTGCAGGAACAAAGTCATCTGCAAAAACAGAGAGTTGAGTAAAAGTACAAGTTAAAGAAAGCGCTAATATGAGTTTTTTCATCAGTTTTATCCATCCTAGATAGTGTTTATATAATAGAAACAAACGATCAACATAAAAGCAAGTGTAAATACAAAAAATTAGTTCATTTAATGAGCTTCACTTAGAAAAAACTTAATAGATAAATATATTTGAGGCATTAAAAAAGGCGCTTAAAAAGCGCCTTGCTAACAAGTATGTGTGCTTAAAACATATCTTGATAATAGTTTGTTGTGCTAAACGTAATTGCTTTTTCAAAGCCAGGCAACTGAATACTTTGCTCGTCTATTACAATATCGTTGTCATCAATAAGTCCGTCGCCAAAGCGATAAATAAGCTCATACTGGCCTAAATCAGCTTGAGTTTGATATGTTTGTTGCGCGGCTTTAACTGCCACGTTTTTCTGTATGTAACTACTCATAACTTCATTGCCATGGCGCTTAGCGAGCATTTGTATTGTTACTTTTGGTGAAAGTAAGGTTGCTGTTGCATTATTACCGCCAAAGCCTTTTGAATTTATAAAAGCAATATCCATTTCACTGCATTCGTAATGGCTATTACGAATATCAAGATGATCGGTGTAAACATCATCAGCCACTTTATCAATTGTGGTAATACCCGGCATAATATTATGGCTAAATACACCTAGAGCTATCGCTAATTGGTCGCCACTTGCAGGAGCTATAGTATGACCAACATAGGCTTTTGGCGCTGTCACTTTCCAATTATCAATAGCGAACGTTTGTGCCACTTTGTGATATATCAGCGACTCTGTTACGCGGTTTAGTGGTGTACTTGAGCCATGCGCTAAAATAAAGCTACGTTCTTGCAAAGCTTCTTTGCCTAAAAGGCTCGTTGCTAAAGCAGCCGATTTAGCCATGGTAATATAGTTACCAGGGCCAGGTGACGTGATTGATTTTTTTATGCCATCTGCATTTACAAATACATCTGGTACGCAGCCCATAATGTCAGCGCCTAGTTCAAGGGCTAAGGCATCGTCCATTAAAATAGCAACTTGTGCGCCTTCACCTAATGTAAAGCCGCAGTTGTCGCCAAATGGTCGGCTACTTTTGCGATAATCTGGTTCTTCATCACTTGATAAGTTATCTAAACGGCGCAAACCTTCGACATTTGCAAGTGCGCTCATGTTACCAAAGCCTTCAATCACTTCTGGTGTAATAGCACACTCAACACTTGCGACAACCGCAACGCGTGTACGCCCTGCCTGTATGTCGTTAACCGCTGCACGTAAGTTGTATAAAAACGTAGCACAGGCCCCCGAGGTCGAAAACGTAGTCCCTACATTGCCCGTAACATACGCGTTAATAAAGTCGGTCGACATTGTATTTAAACCCAGTGCTAACTGCTTAGTACTAACACGGTCGCCTTGTTGGCGCGCCTTTACTAAACCGCCTAGGCCTTTGTCGTCCATTTGGCCAATTACCGATGCTGAATAGGTACCAATTTTATCTGGCTCTACGCTATTCATAATATGCTGCCAATCAAGCCCTGTTGATTTAATAGCATCGGTAGCTGCAAAAATAGTAGCTTGCAAACCACGAGGCTGATAGCGGCTGTTATACATAACAGACGGATCAAACCCAGTCGGGAATTGCCCTGCAGATTTAATCGGGTTATCACGTGTTGAGTCATGCTTAACATCTAAGTCGGCTGCAATAGTTACTTTTACTTTTTTGCCTTCAAGTTCTTCAACTTGCCAGCTAGCTGGAACAGGTGTAGGTAAGTCGCGAGCGCGCGTTTCAAACACAATTGCGTTATCGCTTGATGCGTTTAGCGTCATTTTTTGCTGCCACGGTGTGGCATCGGCATCAAAGTGTTCTTTTTCAATTTTACGAATAAGCGTACCAGCAATAATTTGCTCACCAAAACGTGCTTCTATGTCGCTTTGCTCAACATTATTACCTTGTGTATCTTGTAATTGGCCGTTTACAACACTTACTAGATTCATCAGTGTGGCGAGGCCTAAAAATGTTTCACTGCGATCTTGAGCATTTAAACTATCTAACACGATACGGCGATAACCTTGATGAAAAGAAGTACGGCCAGCGGCGTTAATGCCACCCATGCCTACTATAACGGGTAATGCTGTCATAATTTACCTTTTAGAAACGTGTTATAAGGAGAGGAGGCAGTTTAAATGGATTATGCACCACACATTGTGCTTTAATAGCCAAATATTCAGCACAAAAGGCCAAAATGTACTGGTCGGAGCATTTATATGACTGAAAAAAACACTAATCCACCATTAAACATTGCTATAGCGGTTTATCCGCATTTATTAGTGACTAGTTTAACGCTGCCTATTGAGATGCTAAGAGCCGGCGAAGCCTTTGCTAGAGGCCATATTGATAAGCAAAGTTTTAGACCGCTTGCTATAAATTTAGTGGCTAAAAATGCTGAATTTATACCCACTCGCGCAGGCCTTGCGATAATTCCTGATTGCATAACAACTAACGCCCCCTACAGCGATTTAATTATAGTGCCCGGAATTTGGCGAAACCCGCGCCCTGTAGTGCGTACAAATCAAGACGTAGTTGATTGGCTAAGCGAAAGCTTTAGCGCAGGCAGCCATATAATTGGTGTAGGCACTGGCAACTGCTTAGTAGCTGAGGCTGGCTTACTTGATGGGCACCCTGCTACCACCCATTGGCACTACGCCAATCAATTTAGCCACGACTACCCGTTAGTGCGTTTAAAACCCGACTTTTTTATAACTCAGTCAGAGCGCATGTATACGGTAGCCAGTCTTAATGCCCTTGCAGATGTGATCGTACATATTATTAGTCAGTACTATGGAAAAGCCGCCGCTCAACATGTAGAGCGTAATTTTTCGCACGAAATACGCAAACCCTACGAAGATCAACGCTATCTCGAGGGTGCAGTTGACCGTCACCCCGACGAGCTAATTGCACAAATTCAATTTTGGCTAAAAACCAATTTAGCTACCGAGTTAAACCTGCAAGAAGTCGCTGCCCAATTTAGCTTGAGCTACCGTACTTTTACCCGCCGTTTTAGAGCGGCAACGAACCAAAGCCCTATTGAGTATTGGCAACAATTACGCGTAGAAGGTGCGAAGGAGTTATTAGCATCATCAAATTTATCAATTCAAGAAGTGGCTTTAGAAGTGGGATATAACGACCAAGGTCATTTAACACGCGTGTTTAAAAAAGTATTAAGCCAAACACCCAGTGGCTACAGAAAAGTAGTTAGGAGAAAGTTATTTGGCTAATTATAGTACTTGTTCGAGTAGTACTAATTTCAATAGCACTAAAAAACGCCACTTTTAGTGGCGTTCTGTGTCGTTAAATTCCTTTCGATAATAGCGCTTTTGATAGTTTTTTACTTTAGTGTGTACACCTTTACTTAAGCTTTTAAATTTAGCCTCAAGTACGTCTACACCATATAAAATACCCACCACCAGCACCGAGAGTTTTATTGCAGCGCCAAGGTTTTCGGTCGCTATCATAACGCCTATTGATGCAAGCACCCAAATGGTTGCAGCAGAGGTTACGCCAACTACCGCACCATCTTTAGCAAGCATAACGCCTGCCCCTAAAAAGCCAATACCTGTAATTATTTGCCCAACCACACGAGAGTGATCTATTACATCCCCTTGTAAATTAAACGCAGTGGATAAAAACAAATATGTACCCAAGGTTATTAACGCTGATGTACGAATACCTACAGGTTTACCGCGCAACTGGCGCTCTATACCAATAATGGCACCGCAAAAAGCCGCAGTACCAATAGCTGCCCACGAATACGGGGCTACATCAATTAAATCTAAAAAAGTCACTGTTAACCTTATATTTTATTAGCTATAGCCACCGCCGTTCTTAAACGTTGGCTACCAAACGCTGACATTTTACTAAAATCACTTCGTGCAATAGGTACATACTGGCAATCTATTGCGAGCTGTTTATCGTTACCGGGCTCACAAAACGGATCGTGAACATACACGCAATGCTCATCAAGGTGCGTAACACACACCCAATGTGGTGATTTTTTACCATCAAAACTATATGTGCTAATTAATAACAGCACACTAAAGCCTTTACTTAACCACTGCTCAATATGCTCAAGCTCTACATCTTTATGTGTAAGCGGTATATTTGCTTGTGCAATACCATCTACAAATTGTTGATGCACGGTGGCAAGTACCACTTTTTTGTTTTCGTTGCGTACGCCATCTAAAAACAAAGGCTCGGTGGTATTAACCATTACCTCGCTTTTAAAACCACGCTTATTAGCGGCAAGTGCCAAACCAAACGGGTGGCAACCACCATGACCCGATGTCATAAAAATGGTGGTACCTTCACGCCAAAGTGCCAGCTCATGTGATTGGCTAAGCTCAGTAGCTGGCTCAAGTGCCCCCATTGCCATTAGTAGCGCAGCAGGTCCGCACGTAAACTCAGTTGTTTGCTGATACCACGGCGTTAAACGCGCCACTTTTAACTCACTTGTTTGTCGAATGTTTTTTTGCATTCGTAGTGCGTCACTGTGGTCGTCGTAATAATCGCTATATTGACCAAACACTCTGTAGCCTAAGCTTTTATAAAGCCCAATCGCACCTTCGTTATTTACAGCCACTTCTAAACGAAGGTAAATACGAGCCCGCTCACACGTTTCTTTTTCTAGACTAGTAAGCAGTGCTTTTGCAATGCCTTTACCTTGCATAGTTGGTAAAACAGCAAGCGAATATAAACGCGCTAAGCGAGTCCCTTTATGGCACCATACTAGCCCATAGCCGCATATTTGCTCGCCACTTTCTGCAACGAGTAAAATACCGTGTTTTGCACTTAGCCAGCGCTTTAAACTGCGCGGGCTCAATTTATCGTTATTAAAGCAGGCGTTTTCAACGTCAATCAGTGCGTTTAAATCACTGCTAAGCGCCTTTCGAATAACAAGGTTGCTCATGTTATTACCCACGGCCTCGTGCTTCTAAGCGTTGTTTAAACTCATCCATAATGATCATGTATAGCTCATCGCCTAAATAGCCGTCTTCTACTTTGTGATCAATACTTGGGTTATCGTTTACTTCAAGCACGTATGCTTTGCCTTGATGCTCTTTAACATCTACGCCATATAAACCCCTACCCACTGTTTTACATGCTTTTAATGCTGCATCTAATACCGCTTTTGGTAACTCAAAGGTTGGCAAGGTTTCAAAGCCACCAGAGAAAAACCGTTTAGCGTCGTGGTTATAAATTTGCCAATGGTTACGCGCCATTAAATAGCGGCATGCATAAATTGCACGGCCATTTAACACACCCACTCGCCAATCGTATTCGGTATACATGTACTCTTGTGCAAGCACTAATGCGCTATATTCAAACAGCTCTGTAAGCTTAGCGGCAAGCTCATCACGGTTTGAAACTTTAAACACACCTTTTGAAAAGGACCCTTCAGGCATTTTTAAAACAAGCGGATACGTAAACGCTTCTTCTAATTGCTCAAGCGTTTCATTTGCTTGATCAGCCACTACAACCGTTTTTAAACTTGGCACTTTTTGGTAATTAAACGCATCGTGTAAATACACTTTATTACAACAACGTAAAATAGACTCAGCATCGTCAATAACCACTAAACCAAGGCTTTGCGCTTTGCTTGCAAGGCGATACGTTGGATGGTCAATCGCTGTAGTTTGGCGAATAAATAACGCATCAAACTGGGCAATGTTATCAATTTCGTCAAAGCTTAATGCTTGTGCATTAATACCGTGTTTAGCCGCTGCTTTAATAAAACGTGCAATGGCGTCTTTATCACTCGGTGGTACTTTTTCGTTATGATCAACAAGTATTGCCATGTCCCATCTAAAACGACGTTGTACCGAACTAATACGCCACTGCGTTTTAGTAAAGTTATCTAGCTTGGCTACAAATTCGCTGTACTGTTGCTCGTTTAAAGACGACATCGAGCCTTGTTGTAATAAGCCTTGCTCATCAACAAATAAAATAGGCGTTGGGTATTGTTTAAATACCGACTTTGCCGCTTTTGATTGTAAATCGTTTTGGGCATTACCAAAGTAAAGTGTGCCGTCTATTTGGCCCACATTTAACATAGGAGCTTGGCCACTACGAAGTGCATTAATGGTTTTTACACTGGGTAAAACTTGGTGCTTGCGCGCCTCAGCAAGTAACGAGCAATAGTAACCTTTGCTCAAGTATTGGCTTGAGTCGCACAGATTAATAATGCGTGTTTTTGGTTCGTTATGTTTTGGGTAATCACGTAAGTAGGTATTAAACGTAATTACATTTTCGAACGATTGAGCAAGCGTTTGCTCGTTGTTATCAACCACAATTAAGGTTTTAAACACGACTTTTCCTAGTTAAGTCAAAATATAAAAAGCATGCTTAGTAAAATACTAAGCATTATAAATAGAAACACCCATCGTACTAAGTGGGCATTGCGCGAATCACTTAATATGATGGGTGCTTTAACAGGTACCTACTGTACGAGTTAGCGCTTAAATTGCTTAAGCGACATGTGCTTTATATGCCCTTTTTTAAAAACGCACAAACGAGATATTTTTAGCGTGAAGATGAAAAATATTGATTAACTATATTTTCCACCTAATGCAGATTAAAATACGCAAAACAACACCTTACGAGAGTTAAAAATGTCGCTACCAGCTTGCCCTAAATGCCAATGTGAATACGTTTACGAAGACCAACAACTGCTTGTTTGCCCCGAGTGCGCCCATGAGTGGAACCCAAATAATACAAACGATGAAGCCGCTATTTTAGTTAAAGATGCCAACGGCACTAGGCTAAGTGATGGCGACAAAGTGACAGTAGCCAAAGATTTAAAAATTAAAGGCAGCTCGCAAGTAATTAAAATTGGCACCAAAGCGGTAGTTAGAAGAGTGCTTGATAAAAAAGATCACGAACTCGATTGTAAAGTAGAAGGCATTGGCGAAATGATGGTAACAGCAAAGTTTGTGAAAAAGGCTAACTAAGTTAAATGCTTAACAATACTGATTATAGGCTAAAACTATTTTATCTAACCTCCTAAAGTAACAAGGAGGTGTGGACTAAAACGGGGAAAAACATTGTCTTTATTTAACAGCTTGTAATACCCGCTTTATTTAGGACCTTTATTCTTGTTAATATTCTTAGCTAAACTTTTGACTTGAGCTGCTTTATTGGCATAAAGATCAGTTAATATAACATCGAGAATATCATAGGCATTAAAGACGTCATCAATACTCAAAGGTTTACTTGCATGACTCCCTGCATTTCCAAGCCACTTTATGGCTAATAATAAATCTTTTAAATGCAAGTATTTTGTTTTTAAACTCTCAATTCTCTGATGTAATTTTATAGTAGAACGCTTACCATTTTTTTGAGAAAACCTTTTTATTTTAAGATTATTTAATAATAATTCCACAGCCACACGGATATGATTAGATGCTGAATCAGGGTTAACTAGAATTAAGGAAAATGATTTATTGATACTATTTTTTACATCTTCAGGGCACTTGATGGGTACATCAAAAAAATTTAAGTTCGGTTGAAAATAAGTCGGTTTAAAGTATTCGTTGTATTCTTGAATTTGATTACCATTATTATCCACTCCGATATCAAAATCCATACTGCCAACACCAGTACACGCTACGACTTCATTACATTGATTATTTGAGCATTCAAGCAAACAAGAAAATACTAACTCAATATACTCTAGCTCCCACATTGGATGATCATGACCAGCTCGAGACTTCGAAGATTCTTTTGAGAAAAAAGAATCTTTACTGATCTCTAAAACCCCTTTTTTACAAGTAGGGCATTGCCACTGATAAGGGTGAGATTTTACAAAAGGATATTTGAATATTGCTCTATCTTTCATTGAACGCCTTAAGTTATAACATCTTACTGAACACCATTTTGGTGGTTTATAACCCCCAAATGGCGTACATTACTTAGCTCAATAATTCCACCAAATAACTTCAATGTAAACAAATAATTACCCATGTAATAAAATGGGCTCTATGGGTTTGCACCAAGACGACTTTTAATAATGTTATGAGACAAAATTACCTTTGTCGGGTGACGCTTCGCTTATCCATCCGACAATTAATTTATGAATATAAATAAGCGATTATTACGTTGGTATGGCTCTGCCTGCAAATGCCTCTCTTAAAAAACCAAAGCTTTATAAGATCTCTACCACCACGTATTCGTGGGCTTTACCTGCAATTGTTAACGTAATTTCATCATCAATTTGTTTATTTAATAGCTGCTTACCCATTGGTGCGCCGGGTGTTACAACGGCAATCGCGTGCTCTTTAACATTTACTGTTAACCCACCAGCTGCGGGGCCTAAATAAAACCATTTTTGCGCTGCATTATCATCTTCTAAACACACCAGCGAACCGATAGCTATTTTGTCGGTTGGTTTTTCGTTAAAGGCAGGCTCAAACAATTCTATGCTTTTATAGCAATCGTTTACGCGCTGAGCTTGGCCTTGTGCTAAATAAGCAGCTTCGAGCCCTAGGGTATCGTATTTATTTTCGGCTATGTTTTCTTCATGTGTGGCAGTATCGTGCGCGGTTTTTGCCGCTACTTTTGCTGTTGTAAGCTGCGCTTCTAGTGCAAAACGAAGGTGTTCGATAACGTGGGTTTTATTCATGGGGATTAGTACAATACTGGCAGTAAAAATAAGGCAATTAGTTTAACATTTTTGCGAGGCTTAAAACCATTGTTTTAAACCCCGCAAATTTGATGGGAATATTAGCGGGGCTTAAATTAGCATTAAACAAGCAAATAGCGGTTGGTTGCTGCAGCTCTTTGCTTGTGTTTTATTAAAAACCTTATGGCATATCTAATAATGTTTGCGTGTGGGCATCTACTTTAACTTCGTAGTTTTTAGCGCTTAAGCCCAATAGCTCTGGCAAGGTTGCCGCTATACAAATAGACGAGAACGTACCCACTACAATGCCGGTAAATAATGCAATAGCAAAGCCTTGCAGTGGTGCGCCTGCAAGTAACCAAACGCTGGCAACCGTTGCAAGTGTGGTACCCGACGTTATTAAGGTACGTGTTAGTGTACTTTTAATCGCATTATTAATAATAGTCGCTGGGCTAAGTACATTGTTTGATTGAACACGTAAAAGCTCACGTACTCTATCCCCTACTATTATTGAGTCGTTAAGTGAGTAACCAATAATAGCCAGTAAACTTGCCAGTACGGTTAGGTTAAACTCAATTTGTAATAGTGAAAATAATCCAAGTACGAGTATTAAATCGTGCACTAGCGCTACCACAGAGCCGAGAGCTAAGCGCCATTCAAAACGCACTGCAAGGTAAATCATTACTGCAATCATTGCAGCAAACATTGCTAAACAGCCTTGATCAAATAACTCATCGCCCACTTGTGAACCAATATAAGCTGACGATAATACCTGTGCGTTTATATCATCGTTTTGTGTAACAGCGCTTTGCCAGTTAAGGCTATTAGCTGTTGTTGATATAGTTGATGCACTTGGCGCCTCTCTTAATTGGAAATGACTATTACCTTGCGCGGTTAGCTCAAACTCACCGTTGTGATTTTTAGCAATAAGCGATTGAAGCTCTTTTAGATCAACACTTTGGCTGGTTGTAAACTCAGTTAAATAACCGCCGGTAAAATCTAGGCCAAAATTTAGACCTTTTTGCGCAAGCGTAACTACTGATAGCAGCACTAACATGGCGCTTAAAAGCATGCCCATAAAGCGTAAACGAGTGCCCGCCTCACCTTTCAAAAAAGTGTTAAGCATGTGCTTTTACTCCTGCTTTTTTACCCATTTTTAAATACAACGTTTGGCTTAATATTTTTGATACGTACACACCTGTAAATACAGACGTTAAAAGCCCCAGTGCGAGTGTAATGGCAAAACCTTTAACGGGCCCATAGCCTATGCCGTATAAGATAAGTGCGGTGATCATGGTGGTTATATTAGCATCAAATATTGTATTTGCGGCTTGTTTATAACCCTCTTGAATAGCTTGATATGGTGCACGTCCTTGGCGACGTTCTTCTTTAATGCGTTCAAAAATTATTACGTTAGTGTCTACCGCCATACCTATGGTTAATACCAAACCTGCAATACCCGGAAGCGTTAATACAACCCCTGGTAATAATGACATTAAGCCCACAAGCGACGTTAAATTTAATATAAGTGCCACGTTTGCAATAAGGCCTAAACGGCGATACCAAAGCGCCATAAATGCAAGGGTAATACCCATGCCTAACATAAGCGCGGCTAATCCATTACTAATGTTTTCTTGGCCGAGGCTTGGCCCTATTGTTTGTTCGTGCACAATTGTAACGGGCGCGGTAAGCGAGCCTGCACGTAATAGCAATGCCAGATCGGCTGCAGCTTGTTGGCTTTTCATGTTGGTAATACTAAAACGCGAACTTAAATGCTGAGCAATATTGGCAACATTAATAACTTCGCTTTTTTTAACGACTTCGCCTTTAGCGTTTTGAGAATACTCAGAGTAAACCGTCGCCATTGGCTTACCAATATTGGCTTTTGAAAACGCCGACATTGCATCCCCACCTTGGCCGTCTAGGCTTAGTTGTACCAGTGGTTTACCCCAATCGTCGCGGCCTATGTTTGCATTATTAATATGATCGCCAGTAAAAATTGGCACAGGATCGAGCTTTATCGTTCCGCCCGATTGCATATTAAATGTTTGCCCGCCTATTTCTTTTAATTGATAAAAACCAAGTGATGCGGTTGCACCAATAATACGCTTCGCTTCGGTTGGATCTTGCACGCCTGGTAGCTCTATACGAATGCGGTACTTACCTTGTTGCTGTGTTACTGCTTCGGTAATGCCTAACTCTTCAATACGCGAACGAAGGGTTGTAAGTGTTTGCCCCATAACTTCTTTATCAAAGCTCCTGCGGCCTTGCTCTGAATAGCTAAATTTAGCAGTTTTAACGCTGCCATTATTGCTTGTTATAACGGCTAAATTAGCAAATCGGCTTTGTAGCTCTTTAATAACGGGGGTTAACTTGTCGGTTGCATTAGGCAATGCGTTTATTTCAAACCCGTGCTGAGTTTGCTGCGCTTTTACGCCATGTGCTTTTTGCTTAATTATGATTGATTTAGCTTGTTGATACGCACTGACTAATTGCTCATCAACGGCTTTATCTAAATCTACGTCTAGTACAAATAGCACACCGCCATTTAAATCAAGGCCCAGCTTTATTGGTGATAAACCAAAATCTTGTAACCATGTAGGGCTGGTTGCATGCTCAACAATTTTAACTTGCGTGTTTGGGTATTGCGCTTTTATAGCCGCTTGCGCCTGAGCGCTTTTAGTTGGCTCGTTTAAAAGTACATTAATAGTTGATTGCTTATCTAAGCCCTGCTCAACCTCAAGTCCTTGGTTATTTAAAAAAGTAACTAGGGTTTTAGTGCTTGGTAAAGATTGTGTTTCGCTGTGCGGGGCTGCACTGATATGCAACCACGATTTATTTGGATATAGGTTTGGTAATGCGCTAATAGCTAATAAAACCAATACTATTAGCATGGCTATATAGCTTAATTTAAATTTAGCCGTAGACGGCTTTTTATCTTTTTTAAAACTTAACATGTTTAATCCTTACTGCCAGCAAAGCTAGCAACGTACTTTTTAAAAGCACAACTAATCTGCAGGCTAAAACTTTAAAAGTTAAAACCTAATAAAATTAAATAAGGAAAATTAAGCGTGGTAGGTAGTTACAGCTCTGTAGAGTAAGTTTACGTCTTTCCAGCCACTCAAGCGCGACTTTTTACTATTAGTTACAAGCGTATACCAAGGCTGTATAGGATTAACGGCTCTTGGTCGTAAGAATATATGCCTAACAAGATTTTGAGCAAAAAATTCAAAAACCACATCGTATTCTGGCTCACTTTGAACAGTGTGCAAAAACAATGATGAATTATTGGCAGTTAACCTTGGTTGGTGCGCGTCAAAATCGGTTTGATGCGTTTTTTTATGTTGCGAAGTATCTACAGACTTACTAATAGGCTGTATTTTAGTTAAATCGCCAATATCAGTAAGCGAAATCTGCATATTAATATTGATATTTAAATTTTGTGAGGCGCCCATAGCATTGCTCTGCACACTAAAAAGTGCAGCAAGTAGCAAAAAGGCAGTTAAAAACACTCTAAATTTAAACATTCACGTTTTAAAACTAAAATAAGGGATGCGTAGTATATAAGGGCAAGCATTTAAAATACAATGCTTATTAATTAAGTATTTAGTTTTAACAGAGATCACTAATGCGCTCCAAACAAAGCAGTGAAAAACGACCAGACGCCATGAATTTACGCCAAAGTGTAAAAACACTGTGGCCCTACCTTACAAAATTTAAAGGCCGTGTTTTTATTGCACTTATGGCGCTTATAGGCGCAAAAGGTGCCACGCTTTTAATGCCTTGGGCGCTTAAAGAAATAATAGACTCTGTAGATAAGTCGATTAACCCACTGTTAGTTATTCCTGCTTTATTGTTATTGATGTACGGTGCGCTTCGTTTTGCTAGCGTATTTTTAGGTGAAATAAGAGATGCTGTATTTTCTCGCGTAACCGAGCACGCCATGCGCGATATTGGTTTAAAGGTATTTAAGCATTTGCATTCACTTGAGCTGGCTTTTCATTTAGATAGGCAAACCGGTGGCATTAGCCGCGATATAGAACGCGGTACTAGCGGGTTAAGTTTTTTAATGCGTTTTTTAATGTTTAACATTGTACCTACTTTGTTTGAAATACTGACCGTAGCGATTATTTTTGGCACGTTGTTTTCTGTTTGGTTTGCGCTTATTACATTATTGGCAGTCGCTATTTATATTACCTTTACTGTGGTGGTTACTCAGTGGAGAAACCGCTTTATTCGCGAAGCAAACGCTGCCGACAATCAAAGTAATACCCGCGCTATAGACAGCCTACTTAATTATGAAACTGTAAAGTATTTTAATAATGAGCAGTTTGAAGCTAAAACGTATGACACCTTTTTAGCAAACTGGGAAAAAGCCCGTTTAAAAAATAGAATGTCGTTGCTCGCTCTTAACTCAGGCCAAGCACTTATTATTGCTTGTGCTATTACCGCTTTAATGTGGTTGGGCTCAACCGAGGTAGTTGCAGGTACACTCTCTATTGGTGAACTTGTGATGATTAACGCGTATATGATTCAGCTATTTTTACCACTTAACTTTTTAGGTTTTGTGTACCGCGAAATAAGACGCGCCCTAACCGACCTTGAAAACATGCTTGGGCTACTTAACAAAAAACCACAAATAACCGATGCACTTAATGCTAAAGAGCTCAATATTAGCCAAGGTGAAATAACATTTAATAATGTAAATTTTAGTTACGATACCCATCGCCCTATTCTTAATAACCTTAGCTTTAGCGTTAAAGCAGGCAGCAAAGTAGCCATTGTTGGTGCCAGTGGTGCTGGTAAAAGCTCATTAGCACGACTGCTTTATCGTTTTTATGATGTAAGCGCTGGTGAAATTAGTATTGATAATCAAGCTATAAACTCAGTAACACTTAATAGTTTACGAAAAGCCATTGCAATAGTCCCGCAAGATACTGTGCTGTTTAACACCACGATTCGTGAAAATATCGCTTACGGTAGACCATCAGCAAGTGATGCAGAAATTGATGAAGCCATTGCTATGGCGCATTTAAAAGACTTTATAGCAACACTTGATAAAGGCGATAAAACGCTGGTTGGCGAGCGCGGTTTAAAAGTATCCGGCGGCGAAAAACAGCGTATTGCTATTGCGCGCGCCATTTTGAAAAAATCCCCTATTTTAATTTTTGATGAAGCAACATCTGCACTCGATTCTCATTCTGAGCAAGCAATACTCGCAGCAATGCGTGAAGTTGCCAGTAACCATACGAGTATTGTTATTGCTCATCGGTTATCCACTATTACCGATGCAGACACCATTATTGTGCTCAAAGCCGGACAAATTATTGAACAAGGTAAGCACGATGAGTTACTTACATTCGCCGGAGAATATGCCCGTATGTGGGAGCTTCAGCATAAAAAATAAATAGTGTGTAACCCCTCTTAGCTCGGATACTTTCAAGTATTCGAGCTAAATAAAGCTTTTATAGCACCTATTAGCCTTTTTCTTTTCCTCTATATTAGTTTTATCGAGCACTGTGGTGATTCACCTCAAAAGGTTTGTTTGTATGATTAATATCAATAACAATCGATAAGTTAAATATTCGTAACAATAAAAATGATTCACTGCTGCTTTAATTCAATCAGTGATACTCAGGAGTAAGTAATGAAAAAGAGTTTAATTGCCGCAGCATTAGCTGCCACATTTATTACCGGTTGTTCAGAGCCGCAAACAACAAAAACAGACGAGCAACAACCTAAAGTAGCTACTGCAGCAGTAACAGAAAAAGCAGAGTTAGGTAGTTTTGGTGTTGACCTAACAGCACGTAACGAAGCCGTTAAACCAGGCGATGATTTTTTTATGTATGCCAGTGGCACGTGGTATGACAACTACGTAATGCCTGCAGATAAAACCCGCTACGGTGCATTTTCAGGATTAGCTGAGCGCAGTGAAGACGATGTTAAAGCTATTATTGAAGAAATAGCCGCACGTAAAGATTTAAACGCAGAAGAAAGACTCGTTGCTGATTTTTACAATGCCTATATGGATACCGAAACACTTAATAAACTAGGTGTAGCGCCTATCAAGCCATTGTTAAGTGAAATTAATGATATAGCGTCAACTGACGATTTAGCTGAAATGTTTGGTAAGTCTTGGTTAACCGGTAATAAAGCCCCTTTGGGTGGCGGCATGTGGTTTAACCGCTTAGACCCTAATAAATATGAAATGTCACTAGGTGCTGGTGGTCTAGGCTTACCAGATCGCTCTTACTACCTTGAAGACGCTGAGCGCTTTGTAAAAACGCGTGCAGCTTATGTTGCTCACATTGCTGACATGCTTGAGTTTACAGGAGTCGAAAATACCGCTGAGCGCGCTCAAGCAATTGTTGATCTTGAAACCAAAATTGCACAAGGTCACTGGCCACGTGAAAAGCGCCGTAATCGCGATTTAACCCTAAACCAAGTTGAACGTGCTGATTTAAGCACTGCTTATCCTGGCTTTAACTGGGATTTATACTTTGCGCAAACAGGTTATAAAGTACCTCAGTTAAATGTGTCTCAGCCTGAGCCAATAAAAGCGATGATTGAGCTAATCAATCAAGAAGATATTGCAGTATGGAAAGACTACCTAACGTATCACGCTATTAGCGGTAACGCAGGTTTATTATCAGAAGACGTATTTAATACTAACTTTGCTTTTTTTGGTAAAGAACTAAACGGACAGCAAGAACCTCGCCCTCGTTGGAAACGTGCAATAAGTGAAATGTCAGGCACAAGTTCGCTTGGTTTTGCTATTGGTAAAATATACGTAGCACGTTACTTCCCTGAATCATCAAAACAACAAATGTCAGAGCTGGTTGAAAACCTACGCACAGCCCTCGGTGAACGTATTGATAATCTAGAGTGGATGGGCGATGCAACTAAAGTAAATGCGCGCGCTAAACTGGCTGCATTTGTACCAAAAATTGGTTATCCCGATGTATGGCAGTCTTATGATGGTTTAAGTATTACTAAAAACGATTTAATCGGTAATGTGAAAAACATGCGTGAGTTTTTCCACGCAGAAAGTGTTGAAAAAGAGCTACAAAAAACAGATCGTAACCGCTGGGGCATGACGCCACAACGCGTAAACGCTTACTACAATAGCTCGTTTAATGAAATTGTATTTCCGGCTGCGATACTACAACCGCCATTTTTCGATCCAAATGCCGATCCGGCTGTAAACTATGGCGGTATTGGCGCTGTAATTGGTCACGAAATGGGTCATGGATTTGACGATCAAGGTTCAAAATCAGACGAAAACGGTGTGCAACGTAATTGGTGGACTGATGCTGACCGCGCTGCATTTGACAAAAAAGCCGATCAACTGGCTGCGCAGTACAGTAAATACGAGCCAATCGAAGGTAATTTTGTTAATGGTCGAAATAGCCTTGGCGAAAATATTGGTGATGTGGGTGGTTTGTCGATGGCTTATCACGCTTACAAGCTAAGTTTAAATGGTAAAGAAGCGCCTGTTATTGACGGCGTGACTGGCGATCAACGTTTCTTCCTTGCGTGGGCACAAGTATGGAAAGAAAAACGTACTGAGCAAAGCATGCTTAACCAACTGCGTGGTGGCACACATGCCCCAGGTCGCTTTAGAGCACAAGCGCCGCGTAACCACGATGCATGGTACAAAGCGTTTGATGTAAAACCAGGCGATGAGTTATACCTTCCTGAAGATGAACGTGTACGTATTTGGTAAGTAATGTAATACTTACTTTTTATTACTTAGTAAGGCAACCTGTTATACAGGTTGCCTTTTTTATTGAGTTAAATTTACAATAATAGATATAATTCCAACGTCTAAATCCCTCGATAATCCCCTCACTAAAATGCACTTTAGATGGACTTTAAACGCTACA